>SKZS01000140.1 GCA_007127255.1 Syntrophomonadaceae bacterium
CGAACCAGGCTAAAATTTCATCATGCGGGAACTATGCTGCTATCGGCACCGAAGGAGGCAGGCTTCATTTTACTGCAACCGACCTGGAATTCCAGTGGGATGATGAGGGTAATCCTGTCGAGCTGATCGCTTTATCCCCCAACGCAAACTGGATAGCTGTTGCCCGATCAAAGCCTGAACAAGAATTACATCATTTAGATTTCTATAACCGCTATGGCGAACTCAAGTGGAGCGTGGAAACCGGGTCGATAAAAAATCTATTTTTGACCAGTGAATATCTAGAGCAGGCCAATATATATTATACCTTGCTGGAAGATGAAGAGCCGTCGGTTATCGCATTGGATCTTCAGGGTAATGAGCTTTGGTCTTATGAAAATCAAACCCTGGCGGCAGTCTCAAGGCACGGCAGCCGTCTGGCTACACTTGATGGAAGCATGCTGACTGTTTATGATTCGCTGGGCTACTCTATGTGGTCTAAAAACCTTCCCTTCGAGGCAGATAGGGTTCTTTTTAATCCCCAAAATTACAACCGGCTGCTGGTCTATGGCAGCAGGGAAGGAGCAGAAGAAAACCTCTATTATTTTGACCTGGCTGAAGACTTGCTTTGGATGAAAAGGATAGACGATGGCTCTCTTTTCTCTTTTACTGCTGATGGACAGAATGTTGTGACCAGCTCCTGGCGGCATTACAAAGAAGATTATACGCAGATGAAGATGGTGAACCGGGAAGGCCTTGAAATAAACAGCTGGGAAGTGGCCATGCGTGTCGAGCACCTGGTTTTTGTAGGACACCCTCATTTGGCAGTAGTTTGTGGTGAGGACGGTTATATCGACCTGATAGATCTGAGGCCGCTTCTCCGGGAAGAAAATGATAATAACGATATTCAGAAAACACAAATCTATGACCCCGTCACTACAGGCATAAGGGCTGATGAAACTAACCTTACCCTTTATTTCGTCGATGACAACAATAAGATGATTCCTGTGACCCGCTCGGTTAGCTATACAGAAGATCCTTTGAATGCAGCCTTAATAGAACTAATCCGGGGGCCTGCCCGTGATAGTTCTCTTTACCGGACAATCCCTAATAAAGATATTACTATTGAGGCTGAATATAATTCGGAAGATGGCAGCCTATTTATTGAACTTTCTCCCGGGCTGATCGAAATGAGCAGTGCCAGTCAAAGCAAGATCGCTTTTGATTCACTGATACTGACTATTAGTAAAAATGCAGATGTTGAAAAAATATACCTGCTTGTCAATGGAGAACAAATTGATACTTTTGGCGAAGATCTGGCGCTAAACCAGCCGCTTGCTCCCGCAGACTGGACTAAGCCCATTTATGTGCCTGTGATCAGTGGTGACAGGTATTATCTTATGGTTGAAGAAGGAGCTGCTGCAAATGAAGATTTCGATTTGCAGTACCTGGTTAGCAGGGCCCTGCACGCCTGCCGTTCACTGCCTTTTGTTCCTACCAACATAGATCTGCTCGAACTTAACAAGAATTCCGAGCAGATCCAGGTAAACCTGAACAGCGCAATACGGGCAATATTCCCCGAAAATCCCACCGAGAGGGAGCAGCTGCAGGCTGCATTGGTTCTCGATGCCCTGTTTATGACTGTGTTTAACAACAGTCGAACCGAGCGGGTAGAAATCCTAATTGATGGTGAGCCCTGGACAACGCCTGAAGGTTATCCTTCTGCCAGCCGATTTTACCGCCAACCCAGCTATATAAATCCGGAGCAGTAAGTTAAAACTTATTTGTCAACAGCACTTCTTTAGGCTAAAATAAGTAAAAAGTGTCAAGGAGATAATTCATGCAAAAGCTTAAAGAAGAGGTTGGCCGGTTGCTGGCCTCACGTACTTCTCTTGAACCGGCCGAAGTGATCCAACTGCTTGAAATCCCCCCTGAACCCACCTATGGTGACCTTGCTTTTCCCTGTTTTGCACTGGCTAAAAGCAGAAAAAAAGCGCCACCTTTAATTGCCAAAGAGTTGAGTGAAGAACTTGGTGGTGAAGAAGGCCTGCTTTGGGAAAAAGCTGTTTCCAGGGGCCCGTACCTGAACTTTTTCATTGCTCCGCGTGCTTTTGGCCGTGAAGTGCTGCAAGAAGTATGGGACAAGGGTGATAAATACGGTCACGCCGATATAGGCAGGGGCGGCAATGTGCCTATAGATTATTCGTCACCCAATATTGCCAAGCCTTTTGGAGTCGGGCATATTCGCTCTACGGTTATCGGTCACTCTTTGTCCCTCATATACAGTGCCCTTGGTTATAACACTATCGGAATTAACCATCTGGGCGACTGGGGCACCCAGTTCGGCAAATTAATTGTTTCTTACAAGCGCTGGGGCGACGATAGTGAACTGAAAGAAGACCCGGTTAACTATCTATATAAGCTTTATGTGCAGTTTCACAAGCTGGTAGAAGAAGACCCTGCCCTTGATGATGAAGCCCGCTACTGGTTTAGGAAGTTGGAAAACGGTGATGAAGAGGCAGTTGATTACTGGAACCGCTTTCGCCAGCTGAGCCTTGATAATTACGAGTTGATCTACAATATGCTTGGGATTGAATTCGATTATTATCATGGTGAAAGCCACTATAACCAGATGCTTGAAGAAGTGATCAAACTTGTGCAGGAAAAGGGTATTGCCACTGAGAGCGAAGGTGCCCTGATGATCGACCTGGAACCTTACGGACTGCCTTCGGTGATGCTTCGCAAAAAAGATGGTGCTACCCTCTATATAACCCGCGATCTGGCTGCAGCAATTTACCGCTATAAAACTTTTAACTTTGCCCTTTCCCTTTACGTTGTCGGGGCGGAGCAGACCCTTCACTTTCAGCAGTTGTTCAAGGTCCTTGAACTGCTCGGTTTTGAATGGTCTTCCAGATGTGTTCATGTGCCATTTGGCCTGATTCGATTTAAAGAAGGCCGGATGTCGACCCGGGCAGGTAAGATTATACTTTTAGAAGAAGTTTTAAAACGTTCGATCGATATGGCCCGGGAGATTATAGAAGAGAAAAATCCAGACCTGCCGGACAAAGAAAGTGCAGCCAGGGCTGTTGGTCTGGGTGCGGTGAGGTTTGGTGATTTAAGTAACGATCGGATAAAGAACATTGAATTTGATTGGGAAAAAGCTCTCGATTTTTCAGGAGAAACAGCTGCCTATATCCAATATGCCCATGCGCGGATATTCAGTATCTTGCGTAAAGCAGGAACAGAATATACCAGATGGGATGACAGTGCCGCATCTCTTCTTATCAAGGAAGAAGAAGTAACGCTCATTAAAACACTGGCCCTTCTGCCCGATAAAATATTAGCTTCTGCTGAGAATTACCGGCCATCAATACTGGCACGCTACTTGATAGATGTAGCCCGTGAATTTAACCGCTTTTACCATAACTGCCCGGTGCTGAGCAGTGAAGATGAACTAAAGCACGGTCGCCTGCTGCTGGTTAATGCGACAAGGCAGGTTATTGCCAACGGGCTCGCCCTTCTGGGGATAATAGCCCCGGAAGAGATGTAGGTCTGGAAGCAGGATTAAATTTAAGGAACCGGCATTCCTTAACTTAAAATAATGTAGCGCAGCGTTAGCCTGTGGCCCGCAAAATATGTTTTACGATCATTACATAACCACTTGTCCATGAGGGAGGTAGTACTTTTGCTAGATCTGAAATTTGTCCGAGAAAATCCTGCTGCTGTCCGCCGCGCCATGGAACTTAAAAAAGAAACAGGCGACTTAGACGGTCTATTAAAACTGGATCAGCAAAGGCGTGACTTGTTAAAAGAAGTTGAAGAACTAAAGCAAACCCGCAACCGAGTTTCCAAAGAAATCGGAAAGCAGGGGGCCGACAGCGATGCGGCCCAGCAGAAAAAGGAAGAAATGCGGGTAGTATCAACAAAGATTAAAGAATTCGATGATCAGCTGCGGCAAATTGATATAAGTATGGAGCATCTGCTGCTCAGCCTGCCTAACATTCCTGACGAAGTGGTGCCGATCGGAACCGATGAAGAAGACAACATTGAAGTTCGTGCCTGGGGCGATAAACCGCAGTTTGATTTTGAACCGCGAGCTCACTGGGATGTTGGTGAAAACTTACAAATTCTCGATTTTCCACGGGCCGGTAAAGTAACCGGCAGCCGCTTTGTGGTATATTTCGGAGCAGGCGCCAGGCTGGAGCGGGCCCTTATTTCTTTTATGCTTGATCTTCATACCAAAGAGCATGGTTACTACGAGGTATTCCCTCCCTTCCTGGTTAATTCTGCAAGCATGACCGGTACCGGCCAACTCCCTAAGTTTGCCGAAGATGCCTTCAAGATAGAAGGTGCCGATCTATACCTGGTGCCAACAGCCGAGGTGCCTGTCACCAACCTGCACCGGGACGAAATATTGGAAGCAGACCAGCTGCCCCTCTATTACGCCGCTTATACTGCCTGCTTCCGGGCGGAAGCAGGAGCTCACGGTCGGGACACCCGCGGTTTAATACGCCAGCACCAGTTTAACAAGGTCGAGCTGGTTAAATTTGTCCTGCCTGAACAATCTGATCAAGAACTGGAAAAGTTGACCCGAGATGCCGAAAAAGTTCTTCAGCTATTAAAACTTCCTTACCGGGTAATGCTGATGTGTTCGGGTGACCTTGGATTTGCCCCCGCGAAAAAATACGATCTTGAAGTATGGCTGCCTTCAGCTGATACCTACAGGGAAATCTCATCGTGCAGCAACTTCACCGACTTTCAGGCCCGCCGTGCTGGGATTAGGTATCGTCCGCAGCAGGGTAAAAAGGCTCAGTTTGTCCATACTTTAAATGGTTCCGGCGTTGCCGTCGGCCGCACAGTTGCCGCTATACTTGAGAATTATCAACAGGAGGACGGCAGCGTCATAATTCCTGAAGTGCTGCGTCCCTACTTTAACGGGTTAGAAAAAATAACGGTTCCTGAAAATGTGCGTTAGCATTTGGCCCGCAGACCGGCCGGCAATATTTTATTACGCTGATTGACATTAACCGGCCCCTTTGCTATACTGAAAAATGCAAATTACCCTGCAAGGGAGGGGTGTCCGAGAGGTTTAAGGAGCTGGTCTTGAAAACCAGTGACCCGAAAGGGCCGTGGGTTCGAATCCCACCCCCTCCGCCAGGAGAAAAACGGAGAGATGGCCGAGAGGTCGAAGGCGGTCGCCTGCTAAGCGATTAAGCGGGTAAAAGCCTGCTTCGAGGGTTCGAATCCCTCTCTCTCCGCCACATGCGCCCGTAGCTCAGTCCGGATA
>SKZS01000164.1 GCA_007127255.1 Syntrophomonadaceae bacterium
CTTAAGATGCTTAACCAGCTCTTTTTCGTCCACGTGAGCTCCGCGGGCGGTGTTAATCAGGTAAGCGCCGGGTTTCATCATGTCAAGCCTGCTTTTGTCGATCAGATGATGCACCGCCGGTGTATATGGAAGATGAAGGCTTAAATAATCAGCATTTTTAACTACATCATCAAGAGACAGGTACTGTGCTTCCAGCGGTAAGGTTACTTCATCCGGCAGGGGATTACGATTGTGATAAATAACCTTCATGTTAAAACCGCGTGCTCTTTTTGCCACTGCCTGCCCGATCCGCCCCATACCAATAATGCCTATAACTTTTCCACTTAACGAAGAGCCGACAAAAAGCAGGGGATCCCAGCCACTAAAGCGGCCTTCACGCAGGTAGCGATCAGCTTCAACTATCCGGCGGGCCGCGGTTAAAATCAGGGCAAAAGTGAGATCGGCAGTTGCATCAGTTAAGACTCCCGGCGTATTAGTAACGGCAATTCTCCGGTCGGTGCATGCCTTAATATCAATATTATCTGTCCCGGCCGCCAGGTTGGCAACAATCTTTAAATTGGGAGCCAGATCAAGAATTGGAGCATCAATTTGATCAATTAGCATGGGAATCAAGGCATCGGCTTCCGCGATAAGAGTTTCAAGTTCCAGGCGGCTGATCGGCCGATCAGCCTCATTAACCAGGCATTCAAATTTATTCCGTTTAAGAATAACCATGCCCTGTTCAGGAATTTTCCTGGTAATTAGCACTTTGCCGCTCATTACTAAACTTCCCCCGGGAAAAAACATTCTTCTGATCTAGTTTTGTCTTCTGGTAATTATAACATATGCGGAATTATAATTAGAGAGGATGGTCGGCCTGTATTATGGTCCTACCATTATTTGCCTGGGCCCATATTTTAACCTGGTATACCGGTTCTAAGTTATCGGGGCATAAAACTTCCCGCCCACCGGCAGCAAATACTCTGCCTTCCGAGAGCAGAATCAATTTGCTGCAGTACCTTGCTGCCAGGTTCAAATCGTGGACTGCAACTACAGAAGAGGTTCCCGTTTTCGACATGGCTTCCACAATATTCATGACTTCAAGCTGATGTCTTAAGTCAAGGTTGCTTGTTGGTTCATCCAGAAGCAGCACTTCCGGTTCCTGGGCTATTGCCCGGGCAATTATAACTTTCTGTCTTTCTCCTCCGCTGAGTGAACTTATATCACGCATGGCAATATCCTGCAGTTTTAGCATCCCGATTATTTCCGATACTTTATCGAGGTCTGACTGTGACGGCTTCCAGTTCAAAAAAGGCTTGCGGCCCATTAAAATCGCATCAAATACATTAACAGGAAACCTGCTTTCTTCCTGCTGGGGAACGTACCCAATTAACCTGGCCAGTTCAATCATGGTAAAAGAGTTTATTTCTTTACCGTCAAGGTAAATGCTGCTGCGCTCGGGCTTGAGAATCTGGTTGACACATTTAAGGAGGGTGCTTTTACCAGATCCATTTGGGCCGATGACCCCTAATATATCTCCTTCTCCTAATTCGAGGACGATATTATTTAAAACAGGTCGGCTGTTATAACTGAAAGAGAGTCCGTTAATGTTTATTTTCACCAGTAGTTCCTCCCCTTGACTACAAGATAAATAAACAGGGGTGCACCCATAAAGGAAGTAAGGATGCCAACGGGTAAGACTATCGGGGCGATAACAGTTCTGGCCAGGGTGTCTGCTCCAAGCAGCAGCAAACTCCCGGTTATCGCCGATATGGGAATCAGGTATATTTCATTTCCGCCGATAAAGCGGCGCACAATGTGCGGAATAACCAGGCCTACAAAGCCAATTATACCGATAAATGAAACTATAACTGCTGTCAGAAGGGAGGAGATAAGCATTCCGAACAAGCGTACTTTTTGCACGTCAACACCAAGGCTTTTCGCAGTTTCATCTCCAGCTTTAAACGTATTGTAATTCCAGCTGTTATATATAAAATAGGCCAAAGCGGGAATGGTTACTGCAGTGATGATGGCCAGATCACTCCAGCCGGTTTTCCCTACATCGCCGAAAGTCCAGAAAACAATGGCCGCTATTCTTACCTGGTCTGAAAAATACTGAATAAAGGTAGTTCCAGCGGTAAAAAGTGAACCGAGAGCCACCCCGGTTAGAATCATGGTTTCGGGAGTAGCCCCCTTGTATTGAGCCAGCATCAGTATAACTGCAGTGGCCATTAGTGAAGCTATAAAAGCACAGATTGTAACCATGTATGGATTATTTATAACAATTGAAGCTTCTGCAGCGCTTGAAGTCATCATTCCCGCGCCAAGAAACCCGAGAGCAAAAGCTGCCCCAAAAGCCGCTGCGCTGGAAATGCCGAGGGTAAAAGGCGAGCCAAGCGGATTTCTCAGTATACTCTGCATGGCAGCTCCGGCAACTGAAAGACCGGCACCTGCCACAATAGCGGTAAGGATCCTGGGCACACGAATGTGCCAGATCACATTAAAAGCGGTTGTTTCCGCTTCCCGGAACAGCAGAATATTCACTACGTCTGCCACAGCCAAAGTATAGGAACCGACAGCCAGTGCATATATTGCTGCCCCTATAAGCAATGCGGAACTAATCAATCCGAAAAATATTTTTGTTATAATACTCTTTTTATAGTCCAACAGGACAATACTATCTGCCATATTAACAATAACTCCCTGCAGTAAAAGCGCTAGTTTATATCTACCCTTTCATAGGCACCATGCACTTCAACCATTTCGTCATAGACAGGTTTGCCGACAAATGTTTCAAATATTTGGTCTGCCTTTTCAGCTATGTCGAAATCGTCAAATTGATCCGGGTAAATTACGCTGCCTATATAGTAAGCATTGGCCAAAACGGTTTCATGGTTAGTATTGGTCCATATTTTAGGCAGTATCCGGTAGACATTGCCATTTTGCAGGGCAGTCAGTGACTCGAATTCCGGGCCTCTTAAATCTTCCATAGCCTGCTCAAAACCGGTTGATTCAAGAAAAATATAATCCGGATCCCACAGTAAAAGAGCCTCCTTATCGATGAAAGCATTTTCCTCACCCACTTCTGCCGCTGCATTTTTTGCATTGATAAAATCAAAAGCCGAGTACATTGAAGATGTAGATGTGAGTCCCATTGAACCGGCCCATGCTTTACCGCCAACATAAACAGTCGGTTTTTCATCTTCAGGAATATCCCTGGTTCGCGCATCAAGGTCATTTATGATAGTTTCAATATCAGCAATCAATTCTGCGGCACGTTCTTCCCTGTCCAGCACCTGCCCCAGGATCTGCAGAGACTCAAGAACTTGATCTCGGTGCTCGGAAAAGCTGACATATAACCTTAAAGTTACCAGGGGAATACCGACCTTTTCAGCCAATTCCTCGTGCTCGAAGAAATCAAAGCCATCAGCGAGCTGTGTGGCAACCATGATGTCCGGGTTAACTACAATAATTGTTTCCGGATCTTCGTCACTGAATACCGGGACATCAAAGATTTCAGGGACCATAGCCAGGTTCCATGGCGACCGCAATGGCTCTCTTTTTTCGCTTTCCCTGACACCTGATATCATTTCGGCTGCATCAAGGTAAACAAGAAGCCTGTGAGCACAGCCACACAGGGTCGCTACTTTATTAATATCTTTTGGCACTTCTACTGTCCTGCCTGCCATATCCGTTATAATAATAACATCAGCCGCCTCTTCTTCGACGGCAGCGGGTTCTTCAATTGCTTCACCGTTTACATCTTCGACAGTTTCCTCAGCGCTGCAGCCAGTTATAACAAGGCCTGTTATAAAAATGACTGCAAAAATAACTACCATTCTCAAAATATTCTTCATTACCTTTCCTCCCAGCAATTATTATTAATATCCTCATCAAGTACAAAAAGGAGTTTATAAAGCTTAAGATACCTGCTGCACAGCATGTGTTTCGCTTATGCTCCAGGTCACAACTCCCAGGCGAGCCTCTGTCCTGCGGCGAAACATATTGTTTTTGGCTTGACTGTGGACATAACGTGTTACTATATCCTTAATGAGCGGAGTAATTTCTGTATAAAGCCAAAACATACTGCAGAGGCTTTCTACAGCCTCCTCTATTGTTTCCTCACATTCCCACCGGGTATCAATGTATTTTATTCTGGGAAAATATCCAAGGCTGTACAGCAGGTTGAAAGGAAAAATAATCGTTGCTATACCGTCACCACTTTCTTCTTCATTAAAGATTTCTCTCCAAAGATCTGAACGAGCCTGGTTGATACCATCTTCCGCCCAGAATATAAGACAGCAATTGTTGCGCGAAGCCTGGTTCATTTTGTCGAGGGTACTATAATCACAGACAGCAGGTGTCATCGAGGCAAATACAAGATCATACTGACCTCTAAAGCCTACTTTTTCAAGATCAATATCTTCCCACATACGATGAAGAACTTCAATATTTCCGATATTTAAATGATCGATCTTTTTCCTAAGCTGTCGGCACATTTCTACAGCGCCATCGATAGCAGTAACCGATTGACATATTTCAGCCAGGGGCAGTGTATAGGTGCCTGTTCCACAGCCGATATCAAGGATTTCTGCATCATTTGTCAGAAACCTTTCATCCTCCAGCAAATCAAGAACAGCTTGCACTCTTTTATTTTTTTTACAAGGAGAATGAACTTGATCATATTTTGCAGCAAACCGGTCCCAGTATTCCATCATTTCCCTGTCACTTCTAATTCTTTTTTTTTCGCTTTTTGAATTATGCCGGGCTGCTGCCCAGGCCTGCTGCCAGAAATCCGGAAGCAATGGGTTTGTATTTTTTTCTGCCATCGAAGCTCTCCTTTGCTATTAATCTTTTTGAAAAAGTAAAAAGTTGTATAGTAACACGATCTTTTTTAACAGGAGCACATGGTGTTACAATTTTTACTTTTGTGTTACCATTATAATGTACTATCAATGAGCAGTCAAATTGTTTAGCTCGCGCAATTGGCAATTTGTCTTTTTCCTTTTTTTGTGTTATTATTAGATGGTTATGAAAACCAACTGCAGTTCACAAGACAAAATTCCCTTATTAAATCAATATTACTATTGGTGACAGGTCAGCTGCTGATTTATTAATAATCGACCGCTGGTTTGTGTTTACCTGTGTTCAATTATGTCTGCGGTCGAAATATAAAAAGGATGTGTTATTATCTGTGGTATAGCAGGAATGTGGAACGGTTTTAACCCTGAGGAAATA
>SKZS01000171.1 GCA_007127255.1 Syntrophomonadaceae bacterium
GCCCTTCAGGTCCTAGATGCCGCCGGACTTAGTGAAGGTGACTTAGCCTCTGCAGAGAGGCTGGAAGCAGGAGAAGCTGCCGACTTCTTAAGAGACGGCCGTGTTGATGCCGCTTTCTTTACTGTTGGTATTGGCGCCTCCGTTATTGATGAGCTGTCAGTTATGACCGATATTTACCTGGTTAATATCGTCGGTGATATTGCCGAAACCCTAATTGACTCTTATCCGTTCTATGCCAGTGTTACTATTCCCGGTGACACTTACTCGGATGTACCGGAAGCGGATACAATTGCCGTTTTATCAATGATTGTTTGCCGGGAGGATCTCGATGCAAACTTGGTCTATGATTTTATGACGGGGATTTTTGACAACATCGACACTATACACGGAGCACACGATGTGGGCAGGCTGGTTACACTCGATACCGCTCTTGACGGCATGTCGGTGCCCCTGCATCCCGGTGCAGAAATGTTCTTTGACGAAAGAGGCATGGACTACTAAAACATGCGGCTGACTCAGCAATGATGGCACAGGGCGTCTTGTGCGCCCTGTGCCTTTTGAACAAAAGGTTGGAGGTGATTATATTTGAGCAAAATTAATTTGGAAGAAGAAATTAAGCAAAGCAAAGAAATGGATCTCAGTGACATAGTCGATGAAGGCAAGGTTCGTACACCGGGAGGTAACCTGGCCACAATAATCTTCATAATCGGAGTGTTGTGGTCATTTTTCCATTTATATACCGCAGGAACCGGTCTCCTAACAGCAATGCTGCAAAGGTCTGCCCACCTATCTGTAGGTCTTGCCTTATGCTTTCTTTATTTTCCCTTAAACAAAAAAAACGATACCGCTTATGAGAGAGTCCCGTGGTATGACTTGCTCCTGGCAGCAGGAGGTTTTCTTTCAATTTTTTATGTATATTACTTTTTTGACGACCTGGTCTGGAGGATCGGCGCACCAACAACAACTGACCTGGTCATGGGCGGGCTGGCAATACTTTTAATTTTACTGGCTGCGCACCGGGCTTTTGGGCTGATTCTGCCTGTTGTCACAGTTATATTTTTAACATATCCTTTCCTGGGCCAATACTATCCTGTCCTAATTGGACATGGCGGTTACCGCCTGACCAGGGTCATTAATGATCTTTATATCACCAATACCGGTATTTTTGGTATCCCGATTGGGGTCAGCGCAACCTTTGTATTTATTTTTGTTCTTTTCGGTTCTTTCTTTCAAACTTCAGGGGCCGGTCTTTATGTAGTGCGGCTGGCTTTTTCCACCATGGGCAGGTTCAGAGGCGGTCCGGCCAAGGCTGCGGTAATGGCCAGCGGGTTTATGGGCAGCATCATCGGCAGCTCTGTCGCCAATACAGTGGTAACCGGTTCAATTACTATTCCTGTTATGAAAAAAGCCGGTTTTACTCCTGAAGTTGCAGGCGGTGTGGAAGCAGCCGCCTCTACCGACGCACAATTTTTACCGCCGATTATGGGCGCTGCCGCATTTATAATGGCCGAATTTACAGGAATACCTTACTGGCAGATTGCCATTGCAGCGGCGCTACCGGCAGTGATTAGTTACTTCGCCCTGCTGGCTATTGTCCACCTGCAGGCTGCGAAAACGGGGATGCAGCCGATGGCAAAAGAAAATATCCCGCCTTTTTTAAAGACATTTATTCGTGGAATCTTTTACTGGTTCCCCATATGTATTTTAGTTTACTACCTGTTAATCGCTCGCTTGACACCAATTTTGGCTGGTTATTACGCAATATTGGCTGTATTGTTTATTATTGTCGTTATCAGGTGTGTTCAGTTTGTGGAATCTTTAAAAAGCAAGGAAAATGATACAGAGATTTCTACACTTGCATTCGAACAAGTAAAAGGCTTGTGGAGCGATTTTCTGGCCGGGTTAGATAGTGCAGCAAAAGCAATGGCCGGTATAGCTGTTGCCTGTGCCTGCGCCGGCATAATAGTTGGGGTAGTAACTATCACCGGGCTGGGCCAGGGCATGATCCTGCTCTTGTCTGCCGTAGCCGGTGATAACCTGCTGATTTTACTATTAATGTCTGCTGGAATCTCGATTATCCTTGGAACGGGCCTGCCGACAACTGCAAAGTATGTGGTAATGGCTACCCTTGTAGCGCCTGCAATAACTACAATAGCTCCGCAGGTGCCGGTTTTGGCGGTACACCTGTTTATACTTTATTACGCTATTCTGGCCGATGACACCCCGCCGGTTGGTGTTGCTGCTTACGCTGCCGCGGCAATTGCGCGTTCCGAACCGATCAGAACGGGACTTCTGGGTTTCAAGTTCGACCTGGGAGCATTTTTGCTGCCTTTCATGTTTGTATACAACCCGGAATTTTTACTAATCGATACGACATGGTATAACGCACTATTCGTTGCTGCCACATCATTATTCGGGATTTACTGCTTTTCCGCTGTCATACAGCGCTGGCTCTTTACCAGGATGAAAATCTGGGAGCAGGTTATTTTGCTTGGTGTTGCTCTTTCAATGATCTGGCCGACCTGGTATACCGACATTATAGGAGCGACAATATTCCTGATTGTCTATTTCCACCAGAGAGCAGTCAAAGCCCGCGAGGATAAAGGAGAAATCCAGACTGCTTCAAGTTAGAATTAAACATATCATAACTTTTTCAGGAATATTCGGGATAAAAAACTGGCAGCCGGGATGATTTAGATGTTAAAGAGAGTGGATAGGGGCAAATGTAATAAATCAGTAATATTTAAGACGTCACTTTTCCTTCTGCTGGCGGGTGTTCTTATACAGATGTCATGTTCCGGAGCAAATATGTCCCGGCATATGATCATTAAGGACCCCCGCAGCGGAACCGTTTTTTATTCTTTGGCTGTTGAGGTTGATGATATTTTCAGCCTGCGTTACCGTCATTCGGTTAGCGGCTCCCCGGTGGAGGGAGCTTTTTATATTACAGAACAGGGTAAAATCAAACCGCTTACTACATCCTTCACCTCTTACGGACCCGGCTTGCCGATAGATTACATGGAATCATATACTATTGAAGATGGCCTGGTAACCGTTTATCATGAAGAAGAACCCCGGGACTGCATCAGGTTATGGGTATCTCCCCAGACAGAAGAAGTGCTATATCTAAATGAAAGCGCATATCCCCTTTCTGCGCTTTCCGAGGATCATTTACTGATCGAAATCTCCATTCAATCCACAGGTAACCGCTAACAAACCGACGCAAAAGCCCGCTTTTTTCACGGGCTTTGTTTTAATAAATAGAAAACATGCTAAAAACCGGCAAACAACAGTTAGATATCCAGATTTTGTACCTGCCGGGCATTTTCTTCGATAAACTGACGCCGCGGCTCAACTTTATCGCCCATTAAAACCCCAAATATGTTATCGGCTTTCATTGCATCGACAAGCTCAACCCGCTTGATAATTCTACTTTCCGGGTTCATCGTGGTTTCCCAGAGTTGTTCGGGATTCATTTCGCCCAGGCCTTTGTAGCGCTGAAGACTAATTCCTCCGTCGCGGTTCCATTCATCTAAAAGTTTATTTAATTCTTCTTCCCGGAACAGATATTCCATTTTTTTTCCTTTTTTAACCTGGTAAAGAGGCGGCTGGGCTATATAAATAAATCCGCTGTCTATTAATTGATGCATAAAGCGGTAGAAAAATGTAAGTAAAAGAACCCGGATATGAGAACCGTCCACATCAGCATCAGTCATGATGATGATCTTTTGGTAGCGGGCTTTTTTGATATCAAATTCACTTTCAATGCCTGTTCCCAGGGCAGTAATCAGGGCCCTTATCTCTTCGTTAGCCAGAATTTTATCCAGTCTGGCTTTTTCAACATTAAGGATTTTACCACGAAGCGGTAAGATCGCCTGAAAATGTCGATCACGCCCCTGTTTAGCAGAGCCTCCTGCAGAATCTCCTTCAACAAGAAACACTTCGCTCTCAGCCGGGTCCTTTGAAGTACAGTCGGCCAGTTTGCCTGGCAGGTTGCTGATCTCAAGGGCATTCTTGCGCCTGGTCAGTTCTCTGGCTTTACGGGCGGCTTCCCTGGCCCGGGATGCCCGTATTGCTTTTTCAATGATCCTTCTGGCTACTGCAGGATTTTGTTCAAGAAAAGCTTCCACACTGTCGTAACAGATATTATCGACAACGCTGCGAACTTCACTGTTCCCGAGTTTTGTTTTTGTTTGCCCTTCAAACTGGGGATCAAGCAGCTTAACACTCAATACAGCGGTAAGTCCTTCCCGTATATCCTCTCCCGAAAGATTGCCCTGGCTATCTTTGATCATCCCCAATTTTCGGGCAAAATCATTAATAAGCCGGGTCATTGATACTTTAAAACCATATTCATGAGTTCCACCCTCATGGGTGTGAATATTGTTGGCATATGAATATAGAACTTCGGCATAACCGGCATGATACTGCAGCGCCAGTTCAACTTCGAAGCCATTTACTGAATGCTGAATGTAAAGGGGTTTGTTGGGAACTGTTTCTTTACCCTGGTTCAGGAAACTGACATATTCAATTAAACCGCCATCAAACTTAAACTTTTCCGACCGCCCGCTGCGCATATCTTTAAAACCAATCTTGGTTCCCTTGTTAAGAAAAGCAAGTTCTCGCAGGCGTTGAATGATTACCTCGTTATCAAATGTGATGTCTTCAAATATTTCTTCATCAGGCATAAAAGTTATTTTTGTTCCTGTTTTGCTAACACTACCAGAGGCCTTGATGGGTGATGCCTTTTGCCCTTTTTCATAACTCTGCCTGTATATTTTCCCGTCACGGTAGACTTCAACTTCTAACCATTTTGATAAAGCATTAACCACAGAAACTCCTACACCATGCAAGCCTCCTGCAACCTTGTAGCTATCTTTACCAAACTTGCCTCCTGCATGCAAGGTAGTCAAAACAACCTCTACGGCGGGACGTTTTTCCTGGGGATGATCTTCAACCGGTATACCACGGCCATCATCGGTTACAGTAACACTATTATCTTCATTCACCACCACTTTAACTTGTTTACAGTAGCCGGCCAGCACTTCGTCAATACTGTTGTCCACCACTTCAAAAACAAGATGGTGAAGTCCGCGGCTGGATGTCGAGCCAATATACATGCTGGGTCGAAGTCTTACCGCTTCAAGACCTTCAAGAACCTGGATATGTTCAGCGCTATAATCATTGCTATGATTTTTTTTCTTTACCATTTTTCACCTCTGGGACAATAGATATTAATATTGCTATGATTTGCCTTAAATATTAAGCATAAACAGACCGGTAACTTAAATCAGGAACTACCTTATTATATCATGTTTTTTGTAAAGCAAACAAAGCAAGAAGGGTTAAAGGGAAGAATTGCGACGCTTAGATAAGGTAAGAGGCGATATTGGAGAGATATAAACATTTTTGCTGGTCACAATGAAAGATTTGTGCCGTTTAGAGCCGGATATAATACTGACAGGATTGTTTTTAACGGTGTTCAAAAAGCTTTCGTTAACAGAATTATCATCTGGATCCAAATTAAATATTCCAATTAATTCACTGCTAAAAACTATTTCAGACCCACCTATATGCAAAAACATGTAAGCTCTCCTTTAACATACCCTTTACTATACTGATATTAATAATTAGATGTTTGTATCAGTTGTCCTTCTTTTCGAAAGGTTCGATCTTAAAAAAAATGTCTTTAACAACCTTGCTTCCCAAATGCTTATTTAACTTGCTAATTAATCTCGGCTTTAGCATTGATAGGTGATAGGCCCAAACTGAATCTTTAACCGATACCCTGAGAACGCCTCTTGTTATGCTATCTGCCCGGGTTACCTCTGCCAGCTCAGGACCTACTATCTGATCCCAACTCTCTACTACCTGGTATTGCTTATAACCCTGCCAGAGATTATAGCTGCGCAATAAATTTTCAATTACCGGGCCTACTGACTTCATCGCTGGCCCTCCCCTGGTGGATTGAAATAGTCTTATAATCACTCGATATGCTTTCTAACAAATTATCTATCCCTATTGCGGTAGATATAAAACACTGTCCGGAGTTATCCCTTAAAAAATCAAGTAAGTGCATTTTTCTTTTTTCATCAAACTCTGAGAAAACATCGTCCAGTAATATTATTGGGCAGTCATTATGTTCTTTTCTAAAAAGACTGACTTCTGCCATTTTTAAAGAAAGAGCCGCTGTTCTTTTTTGACCCTGCGATGAATATTTCCTGCTATCGTAACCATTAATCATAATCTTTAAATCATCTAAATGGGGACCAACAACCGTAGAACCTTTTCTAATTTCTATCTCTCTTGCTTTCTCCAACCTTCTTCTAAATATTTCTTTTGTTTCATTAAATGCTTCACTGTACTCGACACTGGCAGCATATTCTAAAGATATTGTTTCCCTTGAAGAGGTCATGTTCTCAAAAAAAACTTTACCCTCTTTCTCCAGATACTTAATTATTTTTACCCTTGTATGTATTATATTACTTCCCAGCGATACCAGCGTTTCATCCCATGGCTCCAGCAGTTCATTGATTTGTCTGCTGCCGCGACCATATAATTTTTTTAAAAGATTATTGCGCTGTTGTAAAACTCGCTGGTAGGCTCTCAACTCTTCAAAATATTGCGGGCTGAGACGGGATGCTTCAAGGTTTAAAAATCTTCTTCGAATAGAAGGACCTTCCCTGATCAGCAAAACATCATCCGGACTGAAAACAACTATAGGAAATTGCTGAAGATGAGCGTATCGGCTTACAGCTTTATCGTTAACTTTAACTTTAAGTTGAGCATTTTTGCGGTAGCTGATTCGGATGCTGTTTCTTAAATCATATTTGTAAAATATTCCTTTTAAATAAAACAAGGGCTCTTCCCAGTTAACCAGTTCTTGATCTCGCCTGGTCCGAAAAGAGCGGGTAACAGACAGGTAATATATTGATTCAAGAAGATTTGTTTTACCCTGTGCATTTCCTCCGCAAATAATATTTAGGCGGGGATTAAACTGCAGTTGCTGATAGTGGTAGTTGCGAAAACCCTTGATCAGCAAGCTTTCTAAATAAAACACCAAGCCAGCCCCCACAAAAATATTAATTTAACTTTTTGATCGGTAAAACAAGATAAAGATAACCCGGATCTTCATCTATTCTGAATATAAGCGGCCCTCCATCACCATGAAAGTCCACTATTATTTTTTGCTCTTCAATAATTTTCAAAACATCGGATACAAACCGTGTGTTAGCAAAAAGTTCTATATCTTCACCATCTTGCACAACGGGTAACATTTCCTCCATACTGCCTTCCTGACCCGAAACCTTAACTTCCAACTGGTTATTATTGACTATTATATTAACTGCGTGATTTTTCCCTTCTGCCAGCAATGAAGCGCGGTTAATTGTATCCTCAAAATCCTTGCGCCCCAAAATTATCCTGGTTTTATAATCATTTGGAATAACCCCGCTTACATCAGGATACTTTTCTTCAAGCAGCCTGGTGGCAAAGTAAACTCCTTCCAGTTGAAAAGCTAAAATATTCTTTTCTCTTAAAATTAATATATTAGCATTGTGTTCACCCAAAATACGTAAAAGTTCTCTCATGGATCTTGCAGGAACCAGAGAATGGTTATCATCAAGAGACCATTTATCATCCTTTAACTCTTTAATGGCCAATCTATATGTATCAGAAGCAGTTAGAGAAAAAGTATTTTCATGGGAAGATAATAATACTCCATTAAAAGCAGGTCTTGTTTCTTCGTTTGAAGCTGCAAACACAACAGACTTAATAATACTTTTTAATTTTTTTTGATCAATATTAATAGGTTTTTTTTGACTTGAAGTAATATCAAAAGTAACAGGATAATCTTCCGGGTTAGAACCATATAAATGGAAGTTGGCAGAACCACCGGAAACATTGATACGGTAATTATCCCAATTTATATCTAATGTAACTTTATCGGTGGGAAAATATCGCATAATATCTACTATTTTAGGTGGAAGTAATATTTTACCACTTTCGCCGCCTTCGTAATCCATCCGGCTTTTAATAAACATTTCGAGGTTTGTAGCAGAAAAGTTAAGAAAGTCATTGTTAATATCCAATAGAATATTACTGATTACTGGCATTGTGGAACGAGCGGGAAGAGCTTTCTCTACAATTTCAAGACAGCTTTTAAAGTGCTCAGCATTTAACAATATTTGCAAACTTAGACACCCCTTTCTGATAAAACAAGTCCATGTAAGGATTATTCACAGGTTAAAGAAAAAAAATAATATATATATAAAGACAGTAGTTATAGTAAAGGCTGTGCATATTGTTAATAGACTCTGTATACACTGACAGAGTCGGAAAAAGTAAAATAATTACCTGTTAAAAAGATCTTGAAATAATGTTTATAAAAAGCATAATAGTCTTAAGTGTTTTTATAACTCAAATTAAACACAGATTATCAACAGCTTAATCAGGAGTTATCCAGTATATTATTTTTAATCATTTCCAGGCGGTTTTTAAAATCACTATTAGTTGCAATCAGCGTATCTATTTTTTTAAAAGCATGCAAAACAGTAGTATGATCTCTACCACCAAACTCTTCACCAATTTTTGGCAGGGACAAATCGGTTAAGATCCGACAAAGATACATTGCAACCTGCCTGGTCATGGCAATGTCCTGTGTTCGCTTTTGAGAAAGGAGTTCTTCGGAATTAATGTTAAAATTATCTGCGGTTGCTTGAATTACAGTTTTGACAGTAATGTTTTTTTGTTTTGTAAAAATAATATCCTGTAACGCTGTTTCAGTTAGTTCCTGGGTAACAGGTGTTTCTGATAAAGAAGCATATGCGACAATACGGATCAGCGCCCCTTCAAGTTCACGGATATTAGTAATTACTTTACTGGCAATGTATTGAAGAACATGATCAGGAATATCAATGTTATCGGAAAGAGCTTTCTTTTTCAGGATGGCTGTTCTTGTTTCAAGATCAGGAGTCTGTAGATCAGTAATTAAGCCCCATTCAAAACGAGATCGAAGACGGTCTTCTAAAGTAGGTATTTCTTTGGGGGGACGATCGCTGGAGATTATTATTTGTTTATTATTATCATGAAGGGCATTAAAGGTGTGGAAAAATTCTTCCTGGGTTTGTTCTTTGCCGGCCAAAAACTGTATGTCATCAATTAACAGGATGTCCATGTTACGGTACTTATTTCTGAAGTCAAGGGTTTTGTTGTCACGAATGGCATTAATAAATTCGTTGGTAAATTTTTCAGAGGAAAAATAAAAAACTCTTGTAAAGTCATGATTGATTAATGAATATTGGCCAATGGCATGTAGAAGATGAGTTTTTCCTAGTCCCACTCCTCCATAGATAAATAATGGGTTATAAGCGCGTGCCGGGCTTTCGGCAACAGCAAGTGAGGCTGCGTGAGAAAGGCGGTTGCACGATCCTACAACAAAAGAATCGAAAGTATAGCGTGGATTAAAGCTCGAGATATACTTGTTTTTTAATTGATTATCTTCTTTTCTTGAAGAGTTAAAATCTGCGTATTGATTAAAATGCTCGTCGGCAGATGAGGCTTCAGTATTATCCTGAAATTCAGCAGCAATAACAAAGCTGACCCTGTGGTCCTCAGATGATATTTCTCTCAAGGCCTTTTCAATTTGATCCCGGTATCTTGTTTCAAACCATTCTTTGGTAAAGTCATTTGGAACTTCGATCACCAGGCAGCGGTTTTCGAGGGAAACTGGTTTTGTCAGGTTAAACCAGGTCTCAAAGCTTGGTTTATTTAAATCCTTACTTAACTCATTAAGTGTTAACTGCCAGACTTCATTAAGCTCGCTATTCATCGATAAACCCCCGCTGAATTAAGATAAGGATAGGTTAGTTATTAACATAAACAATAGTTATTAACAGTTTGTGTGGAAAACCCCGAAATAAGAAATTAATAAACACAATCTATTAAAAACATATTAACAGATCTGCGCTCTCCCTGCAAAGAAAAGATTAGGTTGTGTAAAAGATATTTGAGTTAAAAAGATAAGGTTTTCTTGACACGCTTCCATTTATTGCTGTATACTTTTTGTAATCTAAACGAAACCAGAAGGGATTATTATGAAAAGGACATATCAACCAAAAAAGAAACAACGCAAAAGGGTACACGGATTTTTAAAAAGAATGAGGACCCGTGCCGGAAGACTGGTAATTAAGAAAAGAAGGCAGAGAATGAGAAAAAAATTAAGTGCCTGATATTGTTGAAGTAAAATTGCTGAAGCTGAGGAAAAATTGGGAATTCAAGCGGGTATACCGCTACGGCAGGACGGTTGTCTCTAAAAACATCGTCCTTTATTACTGTCCTAACGGACTGGCTAATAACCGCATCGGTTTTTCAATTAGCAAAAAAGTTGGTAAAAGTGTTGTTCGGAATAAAATAAAAAGAATTTACAGGGAAGCTTTTAAAGTAATAGAAAGGCGGCTCTGTAAAGGATATGATTTTATCTTGATTGCACGGAAACCGGCAGTAGATGTTTCTTTTCATGATGCATGTAAGGAGTTGTATAATCTTTGCCGGAAAGGACAATTGCTTTTAAAAAGTCACTTGAAATAATAAAAAACCTTGCGACAAGCATATGTTTATTTATGATCAGGTTTTATATGATGTTTGTTTCTCCGTTGAAACCTCAGGTGTGTCGTTTTTATCCTTCTTGCTCGCAATATACATATGAAGCATTTTTAAAGCATGGTATTTCAAAGGGTTTTATAATGGGCGTGAAAAGAATTTTAAGCTGTCATCCTTTTAATCCCGGGGGCTATCACCCTGTTGAGTAATTATGAATGTAGGAGGCGAATATATGATTGATGCTATTGCTGAAGTATTCAGCGTTTTGATTAGCTTTATCTACGGCTACTTTCCAAACTTCGGGGTTGCTATCATTATCATGACCTTAATGGTCAAACTGGTAACCTTCCCTCTCAATAACAAGCAGATTAAGTCGGCAAAAAAAATGCAGGCTTTACAGCCTGAAATGAAAAAAATACAGAACAAATATAAGGACGACAAGGAGAAACAAAACAAAGCTGTCCAGGAGTTTATGAAAGAAAATAATATGAACCCCCTTGCGGGCTGCCTGCCGCTATTAGTCCAGTTTCCCGTTCTTATCGGTGTATTCAGGCTTTTAAGAGAGCCCGATCTGTTTTTGGATATGGATATTATCAGCCCGTACCTTTTCCAACAGGCTGAATTGATTAACCTGCTGGACTTGCCCCTTTCAAGTTTTAGCTTTGAAAGTTTTTTTGCAGACTTTGGGATCCTTTATTTATTTCCATTGATTGCCGGGGCAACAACTTACATATACTCCAAGATGTCAATGCCCGCAGACAGCAGTCAGAAAATGCTAATGTATATGATGCCTCTAATGATTACCGTATTTAGCTTTCAATTTCCCGTAGGGTTGGTTATATACTGGGTTATGAACAACATATTTTCTATCGGACAACATAAGCTAATAGTTTCAATGGATCAAGCCAAGGAAGAATTAAAAGAAGATATTAAAGTTGACTCAAAAGAAGGCAAAAAAGAAGAACCTGAAAAAAGTTCTGTAAAAAAAGAAAAAGGTACTTCTGCAAAGAAAAAAAGCGGGATTGAACAGCAAAGATCAACCAAAAAAGATAAGGAACTGGAATTCCTGCAAGTAAAACCTTCCAAGGATGAAAGTAAAGATCAATCGAGGCCAAAAGAATCTAAACCAAAAGGTAATAAAGGGAAGGGTAAGAAGAAATGAGTAAATTTGAAGCTACAGGACGGACACTTGACGAGGCTATTGAAACCGCTCTTGTTTCTCTGGGTATTAGGAGAGATAATGCTGACATTGAAGTCTTAAATGAGCCAAATCAGGGACTTCTCGGCATTATCGGTAATAAAGATGCCAGGGTAATAGTAAAAATGAAATTGGAGCCGGCTCAGTATTTGCAATCATACCTTCAAGAGTTACTGCAGTACATGAATGTAGAAGGCAGTGTTGTAGTGGGTGAAGACGATGAAAAACTTGAAGCAGAAGTATCAGGCAGTGATGTTGGGTCATTAATAGGACGTCGCGGTAAAACATTAAGCGATCTGCAATATTTGCTTAATGTGATCATGAGAAGGCAGTTTGCCGGCTTGAATAAAATGATCTTCCTGGATGTCGAAAATTATCGCTCCAGAAGGGAAAAAACTCTCACTCAACTGGCTAAAAATGTTGCCCGAAAAGTTATCCAGGAGGGCAGGGAACAGGCACTGGAACCGATGTCTCCACAAGAAAGAAGGATTATTCACCTTGCGCTTCATGATTTACCGGATATTACTACATACAGTGATGGGGAGGAACCTTACCGGAAGGTTGTTATAGCGCCAAGCTAAAAAGATAATGAGGAACCGCCCCGTTTGAAGGGGCGGTTTTTTTATGTATTTCGGGAGGATTTACAGTGAATAAAGCGGATACCATCGCAGCAATAAGCACTCCTTTAGGCGAAGGGGGTATTGGGATAGTTCGCCTTAGCGGCCCGGATGCTTATAGAATTACTTTAGAATTATTTGAGTGCATTCGAAGCACAGAAATGTCTTTTCCTGAACCCCGCCGCCTGTATCATGGTTACATTCGCAACCAGGAAGGACTGAGAATTGATGAGGTTCTAACTGCATTTATGCCTGCGCCTCACACCTACACCCGTGAGGATGTGGTTGAAATAAACTGTCACAGTGGGATCATGACCTTGCGGATTATACTTAAGCTGGCTCTTGAGAGTGGAGCCCGGCTGGCGGAGCCCGGAGAATATACAAAGCGTGCATTTATAAATGGAAGGATCGATCTTAGCCAGGCGGAAGCAGTTATGAATATTGTACGGGCACGTTCTGAAGAAGCGGTCCAGGTTGCTTCAAGGGCGCTACAGGGAGAATTAACCGACAAAATTGAACAAATAAGAGATGATCTTCTTGCAGCAAGGGCTCCACTTGAAGCATGGTTTGATTATCCCGACGAACATGAAGAGGGAGCTCCAGGAAAAGATCAAATTAAAGCCGAACTGGAGCAATTGCAAAAGAAGGTAAGTGAAATATTGCAGGGAGTAGAAAGAAACAGGGCTTACCAGGAAGGAGTAAGCGTTGCAATAATCGGGAAACCTAATGTTGGCAAGTCTTCACTGCTGAATGCATTACTGCGTCAGCAGAGAGCTATAGTACACGAACTGCCGGGCACTACCCGTGATATGCTCGAAGGCTTCATGAGCCTCGGCGGTTATCCGATCCGGCTGGTCGATACAGCCGGGATACAGGGAACTGATGACCCTGTAGAAAAAGAAGGAATTGAACGCTCCAGGCTTGCTGCCAATCAGGCCAGGATGCTGATCATGGTAATAGACGGATCAACTCCCCTGGATGAAGCAGATAATGAAATAACCATGCTGCGCAAGCAAAACCAGGGGCTGGTTATTGTAGTTAATAAGAAGGATCTTGAAAAAAGGGTACCTTTAGAAGATTTGGAGAAGATCCATGAAGATGCGGAAATTATTGAAACTGCGGCTATAAAAGGAGAAGGAATTAGTTTGCTTGAGGATGCAGTCACCAGGCAGCTGGACACCTTGTTGGGTAGCAACTCGGAATCCCCGGCTATTGTTTCCTTAAGGCATGAAGAAATTTTAACAGAAACGTTAAAATACATTGATAGCGCAATGCTGGCTCTTGAAACCCATCCGCTTGAACTGGTAAGCCTGGAGCTGCAAAATGCATGGAATAAGCTCGGTGAAATAACCGGCGAGACGGTGAGCGAAGCACTGCTGGATAAAATATTTAGTGAATTTTGCCTTGGCAAGTAGAACAGAAAGCGTGATCATAATGCCACAAAATGCTACTCCAGAAATGATTGATCAATTAGCATGCCGGCTAGAATTAAGTTTAGGCAGCCTGGAAAAAAAAAGATTGCTTTTGTATACTAAACTTTTAATGCAGGGGCTGCAAAAGCAAAGGTTAACAGGAGAGCGTACTGCTAAAGGGCTAATTGAAAAACAGATATATGACTCGCTTTATCCGCTACAGTTAATTACACTTAAAGAAGCGGGCAAAGCACTTGACCTGGGTAGCGGCGGCGGGTTGCCGGGAGTGCCGATAAAAATTTGCATGACGCATTTATCAATGTTTTTAGCTGATGCTAATAAAAGAAAAATCAGGTTTTTACAAAATGCAGTAGAACAGCTAGGTTTGGATAAAGTCAATTTTATCAATGAAAGAGCCGAAGTTATTGGTCAAAACAAAGAACATCGTGAGCGCTTTGACCATGTTTTTTGCCGGGCGGTTGCCGAAATGGCTGTACTTGCCGAACTGGTGTTGCCGCTTTTAAAGACTGGTGGGCGAGCTTTAATTTACAAGGGTCCGCGAGGAATGCAGGAAGCGATAGAAGCGGAGAAGGCAATAAAGTTATGTGGCGGTTTTATTGAGAAAGTTCACGAGTATAGCTTGTCTACGGGGGAAAAGCGATCACTGTTTATCTTAAATAAAGCAGAAAGCACTCCCGATCAATACCCACGAAGCATCGGAACGCCGGGCAGAAAACCATTAAAAGATTAATCTGTCTTTGGCAGAAAAAAAGTTGCAGGTTGAAGGAAAGAATCAGTTGCTGTCTAATTAGAAGTAAACAGAAAAAATAAGGGCGTTGATATAATGAGTGAAAAGCATGTTGAGCAGTTTAAAATCAGAGATATGGAACCGGCAACAGAAAAAGTAGTAGCAGTTGATGTTGAAAAAGTATTCCCGAATCCCTTTCAGCCGCGCAAAGATCTGGCGGAAGAGAAAATTGAAGAACTGGCCCAGTCAATAAAAACCAGCGGCTTAATCCAGCCAGTGGTAGTGCGGCGGGTGGGCAGTAATTATCAACTTGTTGTCGGCGAAAGAAGGTTTTTAGCCTGTCGTAAACTTGGTTGGAAAACCATATCGGCCGCAGTAAAAACCCTTTCTGATAACGATATGGCTACGATCGCGCTAATTGAAAACCTGCAGCGTGAGAATCTAAACTATATCGAGGAAGGGATGGGCTATGTAAGTTTAATGAAGAATTTCAACCTGACCCAGGAAGAACTTGCCCGGAGGTTGGGTAAGAATCAATCAACTGTAGCGAATAAGATCAGGTTGCTTAAACTGACTAAACCGATCCGCGAACAGCTTCTTAAAAATGGTTTGTCAGAAAGGCATGCCAGGGCTTTGCTCAGGCTGGAATCTGAGGAGCAGCAGTTAAAGACAATTCATGAAATTGTGGAAAGAGGATTGACTGTCAGCCAGGCTGAAAAACGCATTGATAAAATTAGCGGACAGCCCAAAAAGCGGGGAAATCTCAAGCGCTCGAAGCCAATAATAAGAGACATGCGCATTATCTTAAATACAATCAGAGAAGCAGTTTCGATTATGCATAGTTCCGGCTTGTACCCGGAAGTAGATGAAACTGTAGAAGAAGATTATATTGAAGTTACTATCCGTTTGACCAAAGAAATGTTAAGATCCGAAAAAAGTTAAATTAGTTTTAACAACGTTCGAAATTAATAACAGAAAAAGGTTAGGGGAGATAATAAATGGCTCGAGTTCTGGCGGTTGCAAACCAAAAAGGCGGGGTAGGAAAAACTACAACAGCAATAAACTTAAGCGCATCGCTGGCCAAGTTGGGAGCAAAGGTTTTGCTAATAGATATTGATCCCCAGGGCAATGCAACCAGCGGTGTCGGCCTGCCGAAAAAGGAAATTAAAACCTGTATTTATAATACGATAATTGATGAAATGCCGATAAAAAAGGCAATACTCACCTCACGTTGGGATAATCTAGATGTAGTTCCGGCTACAATCCAATTGGCTGGCGCAGAAATAGAACTGGTTTCCATGGTCTCACGGGAAGAGAAACTAAAGAACGCCCTGACCCCGATTTTAAGTGACTACAATATCATTATTATAGATTGTCCTCCTTCGCTGGGTTTGCTGACCTTGAATGCTATGAATGCTGCTAATGGAATTGTCATTCCGATTCAATGCGAATACTATGCCCTGGAAGGGCTGGGGCAGTTGATGAACACAATCACGCTTGTTCGCAAGCACCTTAACCCGGAATTGAAAATTGAAGGCGTAATCCTGACAATGTATGATACAAGAACTAATCTTTCAGAGCAGGTGGCAGAAGAAGTCAGAAGTTATTTTAAGCAGTATGTTTATAGTACTGTAATTCCCCGCAACGTGCGCTTAAGTGAAGCCCCCAGCTATGGAAAGCATATCCTGGAATATGACCCAAGAAGCAGGGGAGCGGAGCTCCATCTTGCTTTAGCTCGGGAGGTATTAAATAATGAGTGAAAAAAGACGGTTGGGTAAAGGCCTGGGGGCTTTAATCCCGGATGCTCTGGCAACTTCGGCTGAAACAAGCGAAATAAAGCTGGATCTTATCAAACCAAATCCATTTCAGCCGCGAAGGACATTTAATGACGAAAAGTTAAATGAGTTAGCCTCGTCGATCAAAGAGCATGGCGTTTTGCAGGCCGTAGTGGTATCGCCAGGCGGTGAAGATGATCACTACATTCTCGTGGCCGGGGAAAGAAGATGCCGGGCAGCACGTTTGGCAGGTCTCGATACGGTTCCGGCAGTAGTAAAAGCTATTGATAAGAGCACTATGCTTGAAATTGCTTTAATCGAAAACCTGCAACGTGAAGACTTAAATCCTGTAGAAGAAGCTCATGCCTATAAGAAGCTGATGCAAGACTTCAGCTATACGCAGGATGAATTGGCACGCCGCATTGGTCGCAGCAGACCCTCGATTGCCAACAGCATCAGGTTGCTGGCCTTGCCTGACTCGATTTTGAACTCCCTGGCCAAAGGAGAGCTGACTCCGGGCCAGGTCCGACCCTTGCTGGCCATTGGCGATCCAGAGAAACAGTGTGCAGCAGCGAGGCAAATTATCACCGAAGGGCTTTCATCCAGGGAAGCAGAAAAAATGGTTACCGCTATTAACGCAACAAAAAGCGGGGAAAAAGAACCGGCAACCGAAACCGTTCTCGATCCCCTTAGCGCTGAACTGCAGCTACAAATGCAGAGGTTGCTCGGCACCAAGGTTAAGCTAAAAAAGGGCAAAAATGGTGGCAGCATAGAGATCTATTACTACAGCGATGAAGACCTTGAACGCCTTATGGCAAAGCTTCTGCCCGAAGGAATCTAAACAGGAACCTTAGCCTGCTGTTTCACGTGAAACAGCGTCACCACAATTTCAGCATATTGTTTCACGTGAAACAATATGCTTGATACGGCAGCTATATTTGTCAGGTGATCGTGGCCGTTTTGCCTGTAAAGACTTCTTGCCTGGGTTGTTTTTGGCAAGGACGGTGTTGCTCAGTTCCCTTTGACCGTTTGTGTTATAA
>SKZS01000065.1 GCA_007127255.1 Syntrophomonadaceae bacterium
CCGGCGAGAACTACAGCATCAAACATCAGACCACTCCTCATTTTTACCCGTAGTCCAGCAAAGATAGGCGACAGCACCCAGCTCTTCAGCAATCTTTACTGCGCTGCGGGCAATTGAATATTCTTCTGTCATCATAAACAAGGTAGGCCCGCTGCCGGAAAATACCGGCTGCAAGCCATACTCCTGCAGCTTTATTTTTAAATTCCCAACCAGTTCCGAACCGGGTAAATCTGTTGTCTCCAAAGTATTTGTAAAATCACCTGAAAGCCACCTTAAAATATCCCTTTTACTGCCACACAGCACGGCATCTACCAGAGATTCAAGTTCCGGTTTCCCAAGCATACTACGATCAAAGGACCGATATGAGGCAGCTGTCAAAAATTTAACTTTTGGAGGAAGAGCAAGGACTACCCACAAGAATGGGAGAGACGGCAGTTGTTTCAACTCTTCACCCCGACCCCGGGCCAGGGCTGTTCCACCCTGGAGGCAAAATGGCACATCAGAACCAAGTTGGGACGCCACCTCTAAGAGCTTCGGCTTGCTCAACCCCAAATTCCAAAATTTATTCAAGCCCAGCAGGGCAGCTGCTGCGTCGCTGCTGCCTCCTGCCAACCCGGCCTCTACGGGAATATTCTTATAAAGGCTGATCTTGACTCCGGGCAGACTGTTTCCGGCCTGTTCTTTTAAGATAGAAGCAGCGCGATAAACAAGATTTTCACTTCCCGCAAGTGTAGGATCGGAGCAATTAAAATTAAGATCGAACCCTGACACTGGCTCTAGTAGCAGAGTATCGTGCAGAGATATCTGCTGCATAATCGATTCAATTTCATGATAGCCGTCAGACCTGCGCCTGATAACTGTCAGTCCAAGATTTATCTTAGCCCGGGCTTTGATCAAATATCTACGCGTCATAATCAGGTTCTTTTGACCAGGCGTTCATTTTTGCTAATACCAGGTATACGTCCTCTCTTGGCCACAGCTTTATCGCGAACTTCTTTTAGATCCATCGTCATGTCGATAGCCGGTGCGCGGGCAATAAAACTACCGACACCAAAGGCATCGGCACCGGCTTCTGCAAGTGTTATAATTCTTTCCGGATTTAGCCCCCCGGAAACAACTATCTTGACCTTATTAAATCCTGCCTGATCAAGACGGGCCCTGGTTTCCCTAACCAAACCTGCGGTAACACCACCTCTTTCCCCGGGCGTATCAAGACGTATGCCGTTTAAATTACTACCCAGAGCTTCTGCTACCCTTAAAGCTTCTTCTGCTTCATCTTTAAAAGTGTCAACCAGAATAACCCTCGGTGCATCTTCAGGAACAAAGCGATCATAGGCTTTGGCAAGCTCTACTGTGTCTCCGACTATTAAAAAGGCCGCATGTGGTATAGTACCAACCGGTGCCCGCCCCAGAAGCAGCGCTCCAAGTATACAACTGCAGTCATCTGCACCGCCCACAACTGCAGCCCTCTCCATAACAGGAGCTACCGAAGGGTGAAGATGTCTTGCTCCGTAACATACGACTGCCTGATTACCGGCAGCCTGTTTACATTGATTTGCCGCCGTAGCCCAACCGCTGGAGCTGGCTAGAATCCCAAGCAGAGGTGTTTCATAAACACCAAAGTCGCAATAACGGCCCTTGATCCTCATCACTACTTCCTTGGCGCTTATTTTTGAACCTTCAGGTAAAGCCCAAATTTCAAGGTCGCGGTTACGAAGGAGATGCAAAGCTTCGTCGATACCGGCAAGGACACCCTCTTTTGAAGAAAAGATTTCAGCTGTTACTACCGTCTCACCCAGTTCCAAAGAATCCAGCAAGTCCCTGGTTCTAACAAAATATATGTCACTGGTCAAACCTTTTTCAATTTCCAGGTCTGTAGCTGAAAAAAAGCGCCCAGTGGATTCGACCTGCATTGAAGAAATATCTTTTAGAGTTATAAATTCTGTTGCTTTCATCTGATTCCTCCATAGTTTGCTACTTAAGAATTACCCCAAGCGTTTTCTCCATTTCCTGCAAAGCAAAGTTATGAGCATCCTGGTCAAAGCTGGCTACTGCATTTTGGGGCACGGTAACCTTGTAGTTTAACGCCCGGGCATCAGCCGATGTATATAAGATACATATGTTAGTAACACAACCAGTGATTTCAATTTCATTTACACTTTTTTCGCGCAAAGTTAGATCCAGATCAGTTCCGAAAAAAGCACTGAACCTCCTCTTTGCTATTATCCTTTCCGAACTATGAGGAGAAAGCTCGGGAAAAATCTCTTCGCCTCCGGAACCTTCAATGCCGTGTGGGGGGAACATTTGAAATTCGTGATCATCTTCAAGGTGATGATCACAAATAAAGATAATAAGATCACCTGAGGCGCGATAGCTATCCAACCTTGCTTTTACTCCCGCTACGAGGCTTTCCGCTACCGGCCCAATATATAAAGCTCCCCCGGGATCAATAAAATCAACCAGCATGTCCACTACAAGCAGCGCTCTCATCTTAACCCTCCTAAAAAACTTATTCCTGCTAACTGCAATCGCTATTCTACATTTACTGGAGTATTCCTGCTTTAGAGCCTCTAATGTTTACCGCCTATAGTTATTCTCTCTATTTAATTCCTGGAGACCGAAAAAAAATAAAACCGGACAATAATCCGGTTCAAGTAAAACTTTTTCTGAAAACAGCAAATCCTTACTTAAAGACCTACTGTCCGGCGCAATTCACCTTCATTAAAGCTAAGTTCCACCGTTTCTGTCAGAACATCGGCATAAGTAAACGAAAGTCTTTGAAAATAATTGTTCTCATCAACTCTAACTATAAATATTGAAGGGTAAGTGCTTTCTAAAACACCTTCTTTTTCGTAGGTCTTGCGCCGACCGCGGTTGGCCCGCAATTTTATCTTTTCACCGAGGTGAGATTCGAGCTTCTTGCGGATTTCAAATAGGACGTCTTTTGCCACCATTTAAAACCACCTTATATATATTCTTAGTAAAGTATAGCACAATTTAAGTTATAAAGTCAAGAAATAGTGAGAATTGGGGCATAAATGGGGTTATAGGGGTTAAAAATCAAAACCAGTTTCTGAATACAGTACATAAATGGGAATAACAGCTATTTTGTAAAGCGATCGGCAACTGTAGTTGCACCAAAAGAGTCCGGCTTAATACAGGCCTGGTATCCGCTGCCGATTACCATGCCGACAACTTCTTTAATTATATCCCTGGTTTGCCCTTTTTCGCCGACATCAAGATGAATTTCCACGTTAAGCTGGCAATTTCCGTTTTGAGCCAACTGCTCAGTCATTCGCGTAGCAACTCCAAGACTAAGAAATGTTTCATAATAAATACGCTGACGCAAACTTTCCATGTACCGAGTTTTTTGTTTGTGATAATAAAAACGCCCACCTTTACCTATCCGGTGAACGATAACAGCTGTAACAAATATGACAGATTCATTAAGCAATGAATGTGAATCAGTACCAATAATCAATTTATAGGATTCGTCCGGATACTCGTTGGTATAGGTAACCAGATCTTCAAACATTTTATGAAAAGTAACCTGTCCTTTGGAAGGACTAGTAAAAAGCATTGAACTTGCGACCCTTCAGCTTGATTTATTGAGGTAATTATAAGCTATTCTAGCCAGCTTTGCAAACTGCCGGACAGACAAATGTTCGGGTCGTGCAAAGGGTTCTATTGAAACGGCTTCCAGTAAATCATTTATACTATCCTTTAAAGCAGGCAGCACTCTGGCCAGGTTGTTCTGTATTGTTTTTCGTCGCTGCTGAAAAACCCCCTGAACTATCAGCCAAAACAATTTTTCCTCATCATCATTTAAGATTCTCTGGCGAGGCTGCAATTTGATAACTGCGGAGCCAACTTTTGGGCGCGGCCAAAAAACTTTGTTAGAAACATTGAACAACACCCTGCCATGGGTATAATAATGGCTGAAGACGGAAAGGGCCCCATAGTTACTGCTTCCCGGTTCGGCAATTAAACGATGGGCTACCTCTTTTTGCAGCATTAATACCGCTCTATCAAACGGAAAAGATGCCTCAAATAAAGAGTACATAAATGGGCCAGAAATAAAATATGGAAGGTTAGAAATTAGCTTTACGGATTCAGCTGATTCGAAATTGCTGCTGAGCAGTTCTGCCCAGTTTACGCTAAGGGCATCCTGATTGATTACCCTGGCATTTGGCCAGGGCTGCAGGATGTTATTGAGCATTGCAATCAGGCCCCGATCAACTTCAAGAGCCAGCAGTTCAGCTCCTGAGCGGGCCAGCAATACTGTTAAAGCCCCGGCACCAGGACCGACTTCAATCACTCCATCTCCTGCTTCAACCTCCAGGGCAGAGGTTATCTTGCGTGCAGTATTGCCATCAATTAAAAAGTTCTGGCCAAGGTGTTTATGAGGCTGCAACCCGTACTTTTTGAACAAGGCCATAACCTCGCGAGGAGAAGTCATATTTGGTGTATCCAACATTAAAACGTGCACCTCGTCATATTTTAGATACAATCATTGTACCCCTGCGCTTATTATTCCGTCAAACCGGAATCCAGGAACAGATTGTTCTTGCCGGTAAAGAACAGTAAAAGGTATTATCTCTTATATTCTAACTTCTCAATTTGTTATGCTTTTTGTATATAATTATGAATTAAGCCAGATTAGTCACAAAAATATAATGACAAACTGAACCTTATGCATTATAATATACTTTACAATAATAATAATTCACCTGTTTAAGCAATTTACTTTAGAAAGGGGGGCCGCTTTTTAAGGAGTTAACGTTACCTGTTACTTGTTAATTGAAAAAACTTTAAGGAGGCGTATCATAACATGGCAGACTTTAAAGGGATTTTAGATAACCTGAACAAGAAAATCGAAGCTGCAGATCCGGAAAAAATGAAAGGGGTCAGCGCAGTATACCAGTTTGACCTGTCTGGAGATAACGGTGGAGTATTTCATGTGCAAGTTGACGACGGAAAAGCAAATGTGGTTGAAGGAGCCCATGACAGCCCCAATATTACGATTAGCATGTCGGCAGATGATTTTGATGACATGCTGGAAGGTAAGCTTAACGCAACTTCAGCCTTCATGGCCGGAAAGCTTAAAGTTAAAGGCGATATGTCCCTGGCTATGAAACTGCAAAGCCTGCTCGGTTAAGAAACAACTTAAAAGGGGTTGAAAACCCGTGTTTAGCCTTGA
>SKZS01000026.1 GCA_007127255.1 Syntrophomonadaceae bacterium
ACAGCACCGTATTGCGGATTAAGAAACATTGAAAAATTGTAAAAGAGACTTTCCGCAAGTCCCCGCTGCCAGCGTCGACGCTGGGTTCGCAAGCCGCGGTAAGTTTCGGGTACCTGGGTCCAGCAGACGGGGTCGGGGAGAAAGACAATCCGGTAATCACGTTTTAATGACTTCATCACTCTTTGGATTCTCAGGGTCAACTCCATATCTTCTCCTACTGTATCCGGCCGGTAGCCGCCTGCATCAACTACAGCTTTGCGCCTGAAAACGCTAAAGGCGCCTGACAAGATTAATATTCCTCCAATAGCCGACCAACCGGCCCGTCCAAAGAGAAAGGCTCGCAAATACTCGACGATCTGAAAGCGAACCCAAAAGCGAGGTGACAGTCGAGCCTCAACTACGTGACCGTCTTCAATGCGGCAGTGATTAGCGGCCCTGATTGTGCCTCCGGCAGCTACAACACGCCGGTCTTTTACAAACAGGTCAATAACTTTCAATAGTGCGGCACTGTCTACTACAGAATCCGAGTCAATATTGCAGAAAAGAGGAAACTGGGAAACATTGATTCCGGCATTAAGGGCATCAGATTTACCGCCGTTATCCTTGTCAACAATAACAAGGTTTGGGTAATCGGCGGAAATATAGATATTGTGAATAGTGCCGCAGGGGATATCAAGGTTGTAGCTGCGGGCTGATTGACGCAGTTTGAATTGTTTTTTCATAACAGCCAGGGTATTGTCATGGGAGCCGTCGTTGACAATAACTATTTCAAATTCCGGGTATTGCAGAGCAAGAACGGAATATATGGTATCGACTATGGTCGTTTCTTCGTTAAAAGCGGGGATTATTATTGTCAAAGGTTTATAAAAGCCTGTGCGAAAAGTTTGAATCCGGTCGGAAACCTTTTGAGTAATCCTGTTCCGTCGCAGGCCGAAAAAAGAAAGCAGGACTAACAGCAGGTAAGAGCCGTTTAAACCGATAAAATAGAGAATTATAAAAACGCTGTAAAAGATGAAAAAAACAGCCCATCCGCTCATTAATTTACCTCATTTAGTTCCAGAATATAGCGGCTTATATCTGCCGCCGCCCCTGCTGATTCGGTCGTCTTTCTTTTAAGAAGGGTTTTTCCATTTTGGCCTGCTTCTGATAGGGCACGGGCAGCGTGGTAGCGCACCCACCAGTAAGGATCGCTGAGCAGGTTTTCCAGTAATGGCAGGGCTTCCTGGTCCCTGCTATATTTCCAAACCTGGGCGGCAAAATTGCGTACTACCCAGTAATCATGCTTAAGGTAAGGTTTGATATCGAAGCCTGGCGGCATTTCTCCGATCCTGAGAAAGGCTTTTAGTATGTGAACCATGGTCTCTTGATCGGCAAACCGAGCCAGTTTACCGAGTGCCGGCAGGGCTTCCCGATAACGAAAATTGCCCAGCAGGTCGATATAGAGTGAGTAGTATACATAAGGCTCGATACTGTCTTTTCCATGCAGGTGATCAAGTAAGGACTTTTCAACCGGATTTTCAGCTGTGCCGCTTCCGGTTTTAGCTTCCAGCGCCGCAGTAATAGCCTTGCAGGATTCAACTCCAAATCGAGATAGTATTTCTGCCGCACCCTCGAAGGTGAAGAAAGTGTGGTTAAGCAGTGTTCTGGTTGTTTGGGCGAACGCGGAGGTGTCTCCGGATGCAGCCAGACCCTGGGCTGCAGCCAGGATGAAAATGGGGTTTTTGGAGTGCAGCATTGCTAAAAGATCAGAAGTTGATTCACGGCAGCGCAGACTTCCCAGTGTTCTCGCCGCCAGTGCTTTTTGGGTTACACTTCTGTGGTGTAGTCTTTTCTTATAATAGTCAATCAGGCCTGCCTGGCGGCAGAGCAGTTTAGCTTGATCAAAATCATCTCCGTCGAGTGACCTGATGTAAGGGGCCAGGAATCGCCACATCCAGGGGTAACTGTTTGCTTTTTTAAAAACAGCAGCTGCTTCTTCGAGGGTCAACTCGCCTTGCAGATATCCAAAAAATACATCTTCCCAATCTTCTGTCATCTGCCGATATCTTTTTTCCCCTAAACTGTGGAATAACCGCAGCAAGACAATCGCCAGCAGGAATAATATCGTCAATCCGGCGATTACAAAAATAATTTGTACCAGTATGTAAAGATATGGATCCATAATCATTATAATTCACCCAGTAAGCTTTTCAGGCTTTTAACCAGCTCCGCTGTTTGGAAAGGTTTGGTCATGTATTGATCTGCCCCAAGTTCTAAAGCCTTGTGAATGTCTTCTCCCCGGCTTTTCACTGTTAGTATGATTACCGGTAATTGAGGCTTTTCGGCTCGAATTCTTTTCAGGACCTGAATCCCGTCGAGAAAAGGCATCATTACATCGATGATCGCTGCATCGATATCTTCTTCCAGCGCAGCTTTCAGGGCTTCTTTTCCGTCAGATGTCGATCGCACCTTAAAACCTTCTTTGCCAAGTTTGAAAGTTATAAGACGGTTAACGCTTGGATCGTCTTCTGCGATAAGAATTAGTTTTTGTTTTTCCATGCTGTCCTCCGTGTAGCATAACCTTTGCCTGGCACTTACCGGGGTTGGCTTACCCTACTCTTTCTTTTCCGTATTCTGCCCCGGGAGATAGACGGTAAATACGCTTCCTTTGCCTGGACTGCTGTTCAGTTCTACCATGCCGTTATGGCGCTGCACAATACGGTCAACTATATAAAGACCGACTCCGGTTCCACCTTTGCTGCGTGTTCCTGGATTTTCAACCCGGTAAAACATTTCAAAGACAGCCTTATGATCCTCTTCGGGTATACCAATACCGCTGTCGCTGACCGCCACCCGGATCATGTCATTTTTTCTATTGTAATCGGCTTCAATAGAAACGAAGCCTTTTTCGGTGTATTTAATCGCATTGCTAATAAGGTTGCCGAAGGCCTGGGCGAGGCGTTCCCGGTCACCTAACATTTTTAGGCCAGGGATAATATTTACGGAATAATCGAGTTTTTTGGCTGCAGCGTCTGCCCTGAAACTGTTTGCTAAGTTTTCTAAGGTCAATGAAAGATCAAATAGATTGCTTTCATAAGAAAAATCGGTGCTTTCGAAGCGGGCCATTTCCAGAAGTTCATCAATTGTTCCCGCCAGCTTCTGCTCCTGGTTATGAATAGTGGTTATAAACTCTTTCTGAATATCGTTTAAATCTCCGGCATCCCCGGCCAACAGCAAATCGAGATATCCCTGCATGCTGGTCAGTGGAGTTTTTAACTCATGGCTCAGGGCACTAAAAAAGCGGGCTTTTTGCTCTTCCAGATCAACTTTTTCGCTGATATCGCGAAAAATTTCCATGCCACCGACAACAGTGCCCTGTTTGTTACGGATTGGCGCCACACTTACTTCAACTACTATCCGGCTGCCATTTTTGTGCAGCGCTTTTACTATTAAGGGTTGTTCAGAAGACTGTCCGGCTGCCATGGCCCGGTATAGAGGGCAAAGGTTCGTGCTGCAGATCTTGTTCCCGGCCATATCTATGTGGTTTAGAACATCGTCGGCGCAGCGTTTGTCAAGGACCTCTTTGGCCTTGTAACCTGTGACCTTTTCACAGGCTGTATTCCAAAAAATAATCCGCCTTTCGAGGTCTGTGATATAAATGCAGTCGCTAACCTGTTCGAGGAGATTAGGCAGGTTTTCCACCGATTCCAGTATCGATATGCCGTCAGAACTGATTATAGGTTTGTTTTCTTTGTCCATGATACTATTCCTTTTCCAATTCTAAAATGTTTGTCAAAACCGGGGCATACCACTGGAAATAAAAACGGTATTCTACCGGCATGCCCGGCATGTAGGAAAGAGCCCGTTGAATTGTGGCGCTCCCGGTCAGGCTGGGCGGCAGCAGGGCGGGCAGCTGGTCTGCAAAATCGCCTGCAAAATAGATTCGCTTTGCCCCGTCAGGGGCCGGGTAGTAAATAACGGCAGGAAAAAGTTCCGGTAACCCGCGGTCACGTAAGGCAGCTCCTGCTTCTTCGCCAAAAGGCGGTTCGAAGTAGGCCAGCACTTCTGCTTCATCAATATCGCTGTCAATTTCTAGAATTTCTACCCAGTAAAGATAGGGAACTGCAGAACTTGCACCGTCCAGCAGTTCATGACCGGCTCCGGTAATAACTGGCCAGGGAGCGTTAAAGTCCTTACTTTCGATAATCACCAGATCTGTATACCAGCCGAGACCGGTTACATCTTCGCGAACAAAGATCATTCCTGCCCCTTCAAGGTCCCATTCCAGGCCGTAAATACGGCTGTAAAGCTCTTTTATCCAAAAGGCGGCTTCGTCCAGGTTGGCATAGTAGCGAGTAAGCCAGCCGCCGTACCTGACCGCAAAGAGCTCCTGCAGCAGTTTGGCTGCTTCCTGATCAAGATAGGTGGGATAGCCGAAAATGTTATGCTCCCCAATTAATACAGCCCCTTCCCTGTTGGCGAAACGGGCAGCCTCTTCTACCTCGTATCGATCAAATCCACCGTAAATCAATTCAATCTCCTGGTGTTCATAAGGCAGTTTTTCTTCATATACCTCCAGGCCTTCTTCATAATCATAGATGCCGTAGCTGTCAGCCAGGTAAAGAATTTCGACAGCTTCCAGGTCAGCGGCAGTCAAAGTTTCCATGTGCTCTTTTTCAGGATGATAACCGAGATAATCACGGTCATACCGCATGAACTCTCCCTGCGGATTGGTGAAACGATTGTGTTTTAAAACCCAGAATATTGCCCGGTGTTCGCGGTAGTCGGTTTCGGGTACGGTCTTATCCACGACCAGCAAATTAACTTTTCTTTCCGGTCCGAGGTGCCAGGCAGAAAAATACAGGGCGACTATAATTATTATGATTAAAAGAACATGTCTGCGGCGCATTAAAGACAACCTTTCCGGGCTGTAAATTTAATCTATGCTGCCGAAGTAATCGGCAATAATAGGATAACTTTCTTTAAAACGAAACTGGTAGCGTGGTTCTTCCCACCCATCCCATAGATAGGGAGTTGGATTTTCTGTGAAAGTTTCGACTGTGCGCGGCTCGAAATCTATTAAAACAGGGTTTTCACGCATATCCGTTTCGTCACCGGTTATTCTATAAGTTGCAGCGTAGAAAATAAAACCTTCTGTTTGTACTATTTCCAGTTCATCACGCAGCGGTAAATCGATGTAGGGGCCGGGAT
>SKZS01000187.1 GCA_007127255.1 Syntrophomonadaceae bacterium
GCCTATGCCTGTAAGGCAGGTTACTGCTGCAAGGGATTAACATATTCCAGGTGGCCGGGGCCTAAAGGCAACCTGGAATATTTTATTTACCTGGAGCACAGAAATAATAAAGATTGTATTTGTCTGGCAAATATCGGTGAGGTAGCTGCAGATGTCGTCGATCAAGCCCACCGGGAGTTGAAAACAAAAGAAGATTAATTGCCGGGCATTATATCGGGCCAGTGGAATTTTTTGATCTAATCGGTGAAGATCAGGGCAGGATCTTGAGTAACCGTGCCGAATTTAAGGTAAGACAAAGCACTTTTCAGGAGGATTTAAGTGAAGGATATAGGGATAATTCCCAACTGGCACAAAAGAAACTCAACCCTGGTTGTCGATAAAATTAGCCGCTTTTTTAAACAACGCAACCTGTCGCTGCGGATTGCAGATAAGCAAATAGCCGATTTTTACAGTGAAGTATCGCTGGCTGATCAGCTAAACTCCTGGCAGGACAACCTGCAGCTAATTATCGTTGTAGGCGGTGACGGCACCATCCTGCGGGTTGCCAGGGATTTAGCCTGCTGGAATGTTCCTGTGCTTGGCATTAATTTGGGTCAAAAAGGATTCCTGGCTGAAATTGAAGTCGAGCAAATGGAGCGGTTTTTGCAATATATCGCTACCGGGCAGTATGATTTTCAGGAACGGATGATGATGGAAACCCGGCTGCAGCGCGGTGATAAAGAGCTGGGAAATTATCTTGCCTTAAATGATCTGGTTATTTCGAGGGGTCCATTTTCGCGGATCATCAAGATCGAAACTTATGTTAATGAAGATTACATGGAAAGCTATTCCGGTGACGGGGTTATTGTTTCAACCCCGACAGGTTCAACAGGTTACTCGCTTTCAGCCGGCGGCCCGATCGTCAATCCATCGATGGAACTGTTCGTCGTCACCCCGATATGTCCACACAGTCTCTATAACCGGTCCCTGATAATTAACAGCGACGATATAATGAAGCTAAAGGTAGATTCCCGCCAGGTCCAGGTTGTCCTCACTGTCGATGGACAGGTTCGTTTTGCTCTTGAAGATGGGGATCAGGTTATAGTCAGCCGTTCCATGCAGAAGATAAGTATGGTTTGTTTCCACGATTATTCATTTTACCGGATGCTTCACCAGAAGTTGAAAGCGTAATAACGGGAGGTTCATGGATGCTTCTTCAGTTGAGGGTTGTCAACTATGCTCTAATCGAAGACCTGACTCTAAACTTTAGTTCCGGTTTAAACATTCTCAGTGGTGAAACTGGTGCAGGTAAATCTATCGTTATCGGCGCAATTAATTTACTTCTGGGTGAGCGGGCTGCAGTAGACCAAATCCGCCAGGGACACGATGCTGCTTACGTTGAAGGCATGGTAAGCTGCGAGCCTGCCCTGCAGGATGAAATAGAAAAAATACTGGAAAAAGCCGGCATCAAAGGTAATGATGAACTAATTATTGCCCGCGAAATATTCCGTACAGGGCGCAGCGTGGCCAGGGTTAACGGCCGGGCAGTACCGGTATCGTTTTTAAAAGAGATCGGTCAGCTTATTGTTGATTTGCACGGACAGCACCAGCATCAGTCTCTGCTGCGACCTGACCAGCACTTAGAGCTGCTTGATTCTTTCGGTGGTGTTGAAATTATATCAGCAAGGAAAAAGGTGGCCGAGTGCTATGATAAATGGCAGGTTCAAAAAAAGGAGCTGGCCAGGCTGGGTGAAAATAGCGCTGAAAGAGAACGCAATATCGATATTTCGGCCTTCCAGTTAAAAGAGATCAGGGAAGCGGAACTCTATCCCGGCGAAGATCTGGAGCTGTCCCGGAGGGAAAAAATTCTGGCTAACGCTGAAAAAATATGTACGCTGACTGCCCGGGCATACGCCGATATTTATGCCGGTGAAGAAGGTAGTCCGGTTGAAGCGCTGGTTGATCGTCTGAAGCATTCAACAACGCTTTTAACCGAAGCAGCAGGTATTGATCAGAGCCTTTCTCCTCTTCTCGATCTCCTTGAAACCGCTTCAGCTCAACTGGAAGAGGTTTCTCATTTTTTACGCGATTACCAGTTAAAGCTGGAATTCGAACCTGATGAACTGGCTGCAATACAGGATCGCCAGAACCAGATAAACAGCCTTAAACGCAAGTATGGGGGGACTATTGAAGAAACACTGGCTTTTGCCGCCAGGCTGGAGGAAGAAATAGAGCGCTTGAAAAATAGCGAAGCCCTGGCTGAGCAGATGGAAAAAGAGATTGCCGAGCTGGAGAAAGATCTCTTTGAAAAAGGCAGTGAATTAAGCAAGTTGCGGCGGGAAACCGCTGCCCGGCTGGAAGGGCTGCTTGAAGAATGCCTGGAAGAACTAGCCCTGCACAATGCCAGTTTTAAAGTGATGTTGACAGAAAAGGATGTGCCTTCAGCAAGGGGCTTTGACCAGGTCGAATTTCTTTTCTCTGCTAACCCCGGCGAAGATGTTAAGCCCCTGGTCAGGATAATTTCCGGCGGCGAGGTGTCCCGGGTAATGCTTGCTTTAAAAACAATATTGGCCAGGCAGGACCTGGTGCCGACTCTTATTTTTGACGAGGTGGATTCAGGTGTCGGCGGGGCTACGGTGCAGAAAGTCGCTGAAAAACTGGCCCATTTAGCCCATCACCACCAGGTTATGTGTGTCACTCACAGCGCACAAATTGCTTCCATGGCTGATTGTCATTTTCGTCTTTATAAAGAAACAACCGCGGATAGAACATTAACCCGGGCTGTTGGTTTGAAAGAATCTGAAATCAGAGAAGAGTTAGCCCGCATGCTTGACGGAGCCAGCATAGATCAGGTCAGTTTACAGCACGTTGACAGCCTGCTGGAAAGAGCTCAGCGTTTTAAAGAAGAAACGGCAAACTGAAGCTTTTCTACGGAGGTTTGCAATGCGACTTGAAGATATGATGACGTCAAATTATTCTACCCTGGAAGCCGGTGACAGCCTGAAAAGCGCTGTCAGCTTGCTGAGGAATAGTAAAAGAGACGGTCTGCCGGTCTTGAATAAAGACGGTTCCCTGGCTGGTATTTTTACCAAGACCAACTTGTATGACGCCCTGCTTAAAAACTGCCCCCTCGACCAGCCGATCACTGAATATTATAACCGCAACGTTGTCAAAATATCGAAGGATCTTACCTATGGTGAGGTAATTGAAGCTGTCCGGCGCATTCCCGTCGGAACCGGAGTGGTAGTCGATAACCATGACCGGGTAGTAGGGCTTTTTACCAAGGTCGAGCTGATCACTTCCCTGTTCAAGGAAGAGAGACTGCTTAATACCAGGCTCAATGCCATGTGCCAGGCCATGCACAATGCCATAGTTTCAGTTGATGAAGTTGGCCGCATTAATTTCATAAATCGATCAGCGGGCCAGCTTTTTATGTTCGATCACGATCAGGTGCAGGGAAAGCATCTCGATGAAATTCTGCCCGGTTTGGGGATGCAGAAAGTGCTTGAAACAAACCTGGTTGAAATAGGAGCCGAGTATACTGTTGGCGATACGACGACCATTGTTAACAAAACACCGCTCCTTGATAACGGGCGGGTTGTCGGTGCGATTGCTATTTTTCAGGATATAACAGAGCTTGAATCGATTGCTGAAGAAATGGGCACGGTTAAAAGGCTGAACCAAACCCTGCAGACAGTGCTCGATATTGGTTACGATGCCCTGGTAGTCGTCGATGAAAGCGGTTCGGTTGTCCTGGTTAATCGCACTTTTTTAGATTTTGTCCGCCTTGAAGAAAAGGCCGTAATGTTTCGCCCGATCAGCGAAGTGCTTCAAAACAGCCGCCTTCCTGTTGTGGTTAAGACAGGTATTCCTGAACTTAATGACATACAATTTATCGACGGCAAACCTTACGTGGTTTCCAGGTTGCCCATTATAAGGGATCAACAGGTGATAGGCGCTGTGGGGAAAATAAGTTTTCGTCGTGTTGATGAACTGCGCGAGCTGGCTACCCGGCTGGAAACGATGAACAGCCGCCTGACCCATTTCCAGGAAGAACTTAAAAAAGAACGTTTTAAAGAGCAGCCTTATCATTTTGAAGATATAGTTACAATCAACCCGGCCATGCAGTCATTGATCAGGGAGGCCAGGCAGGCTGCCCAGGGTTTATCAACAGTTTTAATAAGCGGGGAAAGTGGTGTGGGTAAAGAGCTGATGGCCCAGGCTATCCATCAGGACAGCCCCCGCAGCCATGCTCCTTTTGTAAAAGTTAATTGTGCGGCAATACCTGAAAACCTGCTCGAATCCGAGTTTTTCGGTTATGCGGAAGGAGCTTTTACTGGAGCCAGCAAGAAGGGCAAAGAAGGATTGCTTGACCGGGCCGACGGAGGAACCCTGTTTCTTGACGAGATAGGAGATATGCCTCTTTCCCTGCAGGGGAAATTATTAAGAGTTTTACAGGACCAGGCTTATGAGCGGGTAGGCGATACGGCAACAATAAGGGTTGATATTCGTTTTATAGCGGCCACTAACCAGGATCTCGAAGTTAAAGTCAGGGAGGGCTCTTTTCGGAAAGACTTGTTTTACCGTCTCAATGTTATTCCAATCCCGATCCCGCCGTTGAGAGAAAAAGTGGAAGATATTAAGCCACTGGTCTATTCATTTCTGAGCAAATACAATAATATCTTCGGTATGCAGGTTAGTGATATAGATCGGGAAGCGCTGGCGGCACTCTGTTCATATTCATGGCCCGGCAATATTCGCGAACTGGAGAATGTGATCGAGAGAGCAATGAATTTCTCGGTAGAAGAAGTAATTGGCGTTGCCCATTTGCCTCCCCACCTTAAATCGGGTTACAGTGCAGAAGTGCCGGCCGGGCAAAGAGAAGCGCCGGATGAAAGTGGGCAGCAGGATCAAAGCGAAATATATAAAACTAAAACACCTGTCTACCGGTGGGAAAGGGAAGAAAAGGAGCGGGAGACACTGGCCAAAGC
>SKZS01000078.1 GCA_007127255.1 Syntrophomonadaceae bacterium
CGGCAGCTGAAGAATCGGCAGCTGAAGAATCGACTGAAGAACTATCCGAAGATCAGGATGAAGAATCGACTGAAGAACAGGCAGCAGCCGAAGAACCGGTTGAAGAGCCAACTGAAAAAGAGGAAAAAAACGAACAAGAAGAAGTCTTACCGGAAACCGAAAATACCGGAGATCCGGCAGGAGAAGATAAACCAGTTAGCGAATAATTATTGACTACTTACTTAAACAGGAGGACGGTGTATCTATGTTAAATCAAGTAATATTGATCGGTCGCTTAACTCAGGATCCGGAACTTCGCTACACAGCAGGCGGCGGGGTGCCGATAGCTACATTTACACTTGCAGTCGACCGTCCTTTTACTAACCAACAGGGTGAAAGAGAAACTGATTTTATTAACATTGTAACCTGGAGGAAGTTGGCGGAAACATGTGCCAACTATCTTAAAAAAGGAAGATTGGCTGCTGTTACCGGAAGGTTGCAGATTCGCTCTTATGATGACAGTCAGGGAGTGAGGCGTAAGGCAGCTGATGTAGTGGCTGACAATGTGCAATTCCTTGATCGGGCTCCTGATGGCGCGAAATCAAATGCAGATGATTTTGGCAGTTCAGGTGGCGACGATTTAGACATCAGTGGAGACGATGTTCCCTTTTAATGGAAGGAGAGTGAATAATGAGGCGTGATCGTGGAAGAAAGCCTAAAAAGAAAATTTGCAGCTTTTGTGTTGAGAAAACAGATGATGTAGATTATAAGCAGCATGAAAAATTAAAGAGGTTTGTAACTGAGAGAGGAAAAGTACTCCCGCGACGTATTTCCGGTAATTGTGCCAAGCATCAGCGCCAGCTGACTAGAGCAATTAAAAAGGCAAGAATTATGGCTTTAATGCCTTTTAGTATGGAATAGCAGGAGACAAATGGTAAATATTACAGCGGTGTCGGAGTATGATTCCAGGCACCGTTTTTTTTTAAAGGATAGAGACATCTTGAAAGAGAATTAACAATTAGACTAACGGAAAGGAGCTACAAAAAATGCAGGTAATTCTTGAGCAGGATGTGCCCAACCTGGGGAAAAAAGGTGAATTGAAAGAGGTGGCCAAGGGGCATGCCCGCAACCATCTTTTGCCCCGGGGACTGGCGGTTGAAGCGACGCCGCAAAGACTGCGAGAGTGGAAACAGCGCCAGGAAAAAGAGGAAGCAATTAATAAGGAATTGGAAGAGAAAGCCCGCAAGCAAGCTGGAAAATTATCTCAAAAAGAAATAGGTATTAAAATGCCGGCAGGTGAAGGCGGACGTCTATTTGGATCGGTTACGCCGGCTGACATAGCAAAAAAGTTAAGCGAGGAAGGATTTGAGGTTGATAAAAAGAAAATTGAAGTGTCTGAGCAAATTAAGAACCTTGGTAGTTATACTGTAGATGTACGCCTGCATCCGGGAATAAAAGCAGAAATAATGATCAGGGTTGAAAAAGAAGACTAAGTTTTATTGGAAGGAGGCTGCTCAAGTTGGTAGTTCTCAGTGACAGGGTTCCACCCCAGAGCAAAGAGGCAGAAATATCGGTCCTTGGTTCAATGATTATTGATAGAGAAGCTATATATGCAGCTGCGGAGTTGTTAACTGAGCAGGATTTTTACAGCACCGCTCATCAAAAAATATTTTCCGGTATTATTACCTTAAGCGAAAAAGGTGAGCCGGTTGATCTTGTAACTTTATCTGAAGAACTGCAGAGTAGTCAGTGTCTTGACGATGTAGGTGGCAGGTCTTACCTGGTTACCCTGGCGAATGCCGTACCCACAGCAGCAAACGTACAGTATCATTCTCGTATTGTAAGGGAGAAAGCTATTTTACGGGCCCTGATTCATACTGCTACCGGGATCGTATCACGCAGCTTTGAGGCTCCTTCCAGTGTTGATGAATTCCTGGACGAAGCAGAACAGCAAATTTTTGAGATTGGGCGGCGGGGAAAGCAGCAGGGTTTTGCATCCCTTAAAGATGTCCTGGTCCAGGCTTTTGACAGTATAGAAAAACTGTATGATGAAAAAAAGGGGGTAACCGGTCTTTCTACCGGTTTTACCGATCTAGACAGGGTTACATCCGGTTTTCAAAACTCCGATCTGATTATTATTGCAGCCCGTCCAAGTATGGGAAAAACGACCCTTGCTTTAAACATGACCCAGCAGATTGCTGTGAAAGAAAAAATGCCCACCGCTTTTTTTAGTATGGAGATGTCCAAGGAACAGCTGGCACAACGTTTGCTTTGTGCTGAATCCCAGATCGATGCCCAGAATATGCGGAGAGGATTTTTAAGTCAGGATGAGTGGCAGAAGTTAACCAGGGCGGTAGGGCCACTTAGCGAATCCCCTCTATATATTGACGATTCGGGTAACCTATCTGTTATGGAAATTCGAGCCAAGTCCCGCCGTCTAAAAGCAGAAAAAGGACTGCAGGCAATCTTTGTCGACTACCTTCAGTTGATGCGAGGCTTTAGCCGCGCTGAAAGCAGGCAGCAGGAGTTGTCTGAAATATCAAGAGCTCTGAAGGCCCTGGCTAAAGAACTACAGGTTCCTGTTATAGCTCTGTCTCAGCTAAGCAGGGCTGTAGAGAAGAGGCCCGACCGTCGCCCGATACTCAGTGACCTGATGGAGTCGGGCGGAATTGAAGCCAATGCAGATGTGGTGATGTTTATTTACCGGGAATCGTATTACAACCGCAATACTGAGCAGGGCAACATTGCTGAAATCAGCATCGCCAAACAGCGAAACGGTCCAACCGGTCTTGTCGAACTCTATTTTCTCGACCGCTACACAAAGTTTGCTAATATTGCCCATGATGCAATTAAGGAAGAAGGTCAATAGTATATGGGAGAAAAACAATATGATGTCATAATTGTAGGAGCAGGGCCGGCAGGTATTTTTGCGGCATTGGAACTGATTGCTGTAAATAAGTCCAGAGTTTTAATTATAGATAAAGGAGCACCTCTGGAAAAACGCCGCTGTAAGACACAAAGGGAATATGGGCGTTGCCTGCGATGTAATCCCTGTGCCATTACCTGTGGATGGGGGGGAGCAGGTGCTTTCAGTGACGGGAAACTGACTTTGACTTCTTCTTTTGGCGGGTTGTTAGGCGAATATATTGATCAGGATGCTATTGAAAAACTGATCGGGGAAGTAGATCAAACGTACCTGTCTTATGGAGCTTCAGAAACTGTTTATGGAACTGATCAGGAGGAAGTCAAAGACCTGGAGCGCAGTGCTGCAGCTGCCGGACTAAGCTTGATTCCGGCAAAAATAAGGCATCTCGGTACTGAAAATTGTTATCATGTCCTTAAAAAAATGTATAAAACCCTCTCAGGACGAGTCGATTTGCTAATGAACACAATCGTCTCCGAGCTTGTTAGTAAAGAGGGCATAATCAAAGGGGTTAAATTGGAATCAGGCGATACTTACTCTGCCGATTATGTGATTTGCGCGCCGGGCAGGGTTGGCGCTGAGTGGATGCATGCTGAATCTAAAAGGCTGGGGTTAAAGGGCATAAATAATCCGGTTGATATCGGTGTTCGGGTAGAAGTGCCGGCCGTGATTATGGAAAAATTAACCAATCAGGTCTATGAATCCAAGTTGATCTACTTTACAAGACATTTTGATGATCGGATCCGAACTTTTTGCATGAATCCTTATGGGGTTGTCGTAACCGAAGGTAATGAGGGGCTGGTGACCGTTAATGGACACAGTTATACTGAAACTAAAACAAATAATACAAACTTTGCCCTTTTAGTCAGCAAAACTTTTACAGAACCCTTTACAGAACCGATTCGTTACGGTCGTTATATTGCCAGTCTGGCAAATATGCTCGGGGATGGGGTAATTGTACAACGCCTGGGTGACTTGCTTATGGGACGGCGTTCCACTACCGAACGGATTCGGCGGGGTTTGGTACAGCCTACCTTGACTGAAGCAACTCCGGGAGATTTAAGCCTTGTTTTACCGTACAGGTACCTTCTTGCTATTATTGAAATGTTAGAGGCACTTGACAAGCTGGCTCCCGGGGTTAACTCACGGCATACCCTGCTTTACGGCATTGAAGTGAAATTTTATTCGTATCGTCTATGCCTGAGCAACAAACTGGAAACGGATATAAAAAATCTTTTTGCTGTTGGAGATGGGGCCGGCGTAACCAGGGGTTTAATACAGGCTTCTTCAACCGGGATGCTGGCAGCTCGCGAAATAATAAACCGTATGCAGGATAATTAGAATAAGGAGCTGTCAATAAGCCGCAAATGTTAAATTTGCTTTATCTATCTTAAAATGGTATAATATCTTCGTTAAAACGGTTTGCCCAACAAGCGATACCGTTTTTTTTATTCATAAGTATGATCTTAACCCTTATTCGTGGAGATTGCTTTAGTGCATGCTTCAAAGGGTGCTGACTGGCGTTAGATGTTTTTCGGTTACAGGTGATCTTTTAACAAATTTTAGTAGTGAATTTAGTCAGGGGCCACCACATCTTAGAAATCAGAAAGGATCATTTTATGAAACCGAAGCCTTTTACAATTGTGTCTGCTGGCAAAAGAGTTCCGGTGAGGAGATCAGCTCATTATAAGCATGTATTTCCTAAAATAAAATCATGGATTCAAGCAAAGAAAATTCGCAAGGCCCATTTTCTTTTAGCGGCCTTGCTTGTCTTGCTTACCAGCCTGTCGCTTTATAATTACATGAGCAACTATGTTTATGTTGTTTTGTTGGATGATAAGGAAGTAGGGGTCGTCGCAGACGCCGGGGAGTTGGAAGGGTTTTTAACCGATCTTACGGAACGTTGCGGTGGTCTCTATGGTATGCGCATGGAGCCGGGGGAAAAAATAGAACTGGTTAGAGAATTCAGGCCCGGCAGCAAGCCGCAGGCTGAATCTGTTCAGGCGGCTATCCGCCAGCAGATGACCCTGTTTACAGAAGCTTATATGATCAAGGTAGACGGGGA
>SKZS01000172.1 GCA_007127255.1 Syntrophomonadaceae bacterium
AAGACTATTCATGAAGAAGGCCTCACCCCTGATATAGAAATAGATCCGCCTTATGTAGTCGAGCTGGCCAGAAAACCGATTAGCACCAGCCTGGCCCTGGGAGACGAGGGAGAAGAGGTAGAGACTCTGCAAATGATCCTGGAGGCATTTGGATACTACGAACAGGCAATATCCGGATATTTTGACCAGGCTACTGAAGAAGCCCTGGAAAAATTCCAGGAAGACCGTAATATTGAGGTTAGCGGTGAAATGAATGAAATGGTTGTAAGACTGTTTCATCGTGAAATTGAAGAACTAAAGAAAGAACAGGATCATAAACTGGAAAAAGCTTTGGACATATTAAAACAATAACTTAAATGCAGCCTTGCTTTGAATAATAACTGCAAAAGGGTGCCTGGAGCTTTTTCTACAGGCACCCTTTTAAGTTACAATTAAATAGCCGGGCTTTCCCAACTACTGGTAAACCATCTTTTCAAACAGTTCATCTAAGGAAACCGTTGCAAATGTCGAAGCATAATCTGCCATGGCATAAGGGATAATAAGCTCATTGTTGTTAATCATCGCCCCACAGGAGTATACAACATTGGGCACATAACCTTCGCGTTCTTCATCATTCGGTCTCATCAAAGGTTCGCCTGTTTGACCCAATACCCTGGTGGGATCTTTTAAATCAAGCAATGTGGCTCCCAGGCAGTACCTCCGCATGGGACCTACTCCGTGGGTCAACAAAATCCAACCTTTTTCGGTCTCTATAGGCGAACCGCAATTACCAATCTGGATAAACTGCCAGGGGTAGCGGGGTTCCTGTATTTTAAAAGCATCCTGCCAGTAATGAATATCATCAGAGAACATAATATAGTTATTGACACCGTCTATGCGCGACATCATGGCATATTTACCGTTAATTTTTTTCGGGAACAAAGCCAGTCCCTTATTCTGAGCATACTCTCCGTTAATAGGCATAATTTTAAAATGATAAAAATCGCTGGTTTCTATTAACTTAGGCAAGATTGTAAAATCACTGAACGCTGTATAGGTGGCATAGTATGTAACAGAACCATCATCATCTATAAACCTGACAAAACGGGCATCTTCAATCCCGTTTTTTTCAGAGTCGGAAATCGGATAAATAACTCTTTCGGAAAGAGCGGTGTCAAGAGAAAATGTAATTTCGTAATGGGAATTAGCCAACCAGTTGCAATCTTTGATTACTTTTCTCTGTGTAGAATCCAGGTCATTTTTTTCCAGTGACTCTTTAATACTGGCCTGCAGTTCACCATAAGTAAAATGATCATCAAGCCGGTTCATAACCATATCGATTAATTCTTTTTGAACACTCATTTCTGAGAGCTTATCCAGGAACGTTTTTTTATCATAGACGTGCCTTTTAACTGCTTCAGGAATGTCTACAAGATCACCGGGAGGATCAAATTTTAAACCATTATTTTTCTGTATAATGCCGCTTCTGAAAACAATAGAGGAAATGTGACCCTCACCCGTAGCCCTAAAGCTGGTAATAACCCTTTTTTCGCCTTCTCCCAGAGCAGTCTGATCAGGATCTTCTACAATCGAGGGGTTAAAAAATGCCGCTGATTCAATAGAGTATTCCATCGTAAAATAAGACCCTACGAGAAGCTGTTTTTCTCTCGACAGGGTCTCCGGATCAACATCGAGTTGTTTAATAATATGCTTTACATTATCAAAATGTTTCTGAAATACTTTAGATATATTACGATGACGCTTAGAAAAATTCGTCAGCACACGGTTTAAAGTAAACCTGATATCTTCATCTGGCAAAGATAATACCTTGGGAATAATATTTTTAGCTCTCTCATCTCCGCCGGGCATATAATAGCGGGCAATTACTCTTTTCGAATTTGGATAAAATCTGATATCTTTACGGTCAACATTAATTGTCAAACCTTTTCTCCTTCCTGCCAGAAAATCACACTTTAATATTATAAACAATTTTTACGATCTGTGCACGTAAAATAAACAATTTTTACGATTTCCTGACATGCTTCAGTTCAATATGTTTATTTTTGCCGCTGCTAAATCAAAACAGTGTTTTACAAAAGAGAAGGATCCAACTTTCCCTCATTTAACACTTAACTATGTGAAGCAAAATTAAGGTAAAAACAACCAGAATTAATATTATCTTAATTGCCATCGCGCTTTCGCCTGATCACAGCATACTTACTTATCATAGTTTTGATTTCTGCAGGCAGGGGAACTTGCACAATATAACTATTGTGGGCTGCTTCTAGATTATTCCCCGTCTTTTCATCGATAATTCTTTCTGCTTTAAAACTGACTATTTCCGAAGAATTCGGGTCAAGTATTTCCAGGATATCACCTATAAAAAACCGGTTTCTGGCCTGGATTTTCAAAGTTTTCCTCTCAAGATTATGCCCATCGACAATTCCCACAAAGTCATAGTCCCTGATATACGAAGAATCGGCCAAATACTCTGTCTCGGCTCCGAGTTCAGGCAAATAAAAGCCGGTGGTGTATGGACGATGAGATACTTTTTTAAGTTCATCCAGCCACTCCGGCCTAAAATGGTATGATTCTGCCCCAGATTGGTAGTAACTGTCAAGAGCAGCCCTGTAAATTCTCGTTACTGCTGCCACATAATAAGCCGTTTTCATCCGCCCTTCAATCTTCAAACTATCTACTCCTGCAGCTGCCAGCTGCGGTATATGTTCAATCATACAAAGATCCCTTGAATTCAATATGTACGTGCCCCTTGTATCCTCATGAATGACCTGTTCTTCCCGGCCGACTGTTTCTTTTAAACGATACTCCCAGCGGCAGGGCTGGCTGCAGTGACCCCGATTAGCGGAACGGTTATTTAAAAAACTCGATAACAGGCAGCGACCCGAATAAGCAATACACATTGCCCCGTGAATAAATACCTCGAGCTCCATCTCGGGCACTTTTCCTTTAATTATCCCCACCTGGGAGAGGCTGAGTTCACGGGCCGCCACTATTCTATCGACCCCCTGATCCCGCCAAAACTTGGCACTTTCACTATTTGTAGTGTTAGCCTGGGTGCTCAGATGAATTTTTATATCGAACCCTAATTCGCGAATCTGCCGAATTAAGCCCGGGTCAGAAACAATAACTGCATCGATACCCATTTCTGCGGCCCGCTTCAAGTAGCCGATCATATCTTCGAAATCTTCATCAAAGGCAAAGATATTCATGGCCAGGTAAACCCGGCACCCGTGTCGATGGGCAAAGCTAATACCTTCTTCAAGATCACCCAGGGAAAAAGATGTGTCAGGCGCTCTCAGGGAAAAAGAACCTGCACCGCAGTAAACTGCATCAGCACCGAATCTCACTGCGCTTTTAAGTTTTTCCAGATTTCCGGCCGGACTTAAAAGTTCCATAGCCTGATTATACTATAATAATATCAGGGGAGAAAATCGGCTCTATTTTAAGGTATAATTACAGCATTAAGCTATCTTTGCTTATTTGTAAGCGCTTTGATATCATAAATTCACAACACATAATAACCGCTAAGGAGCTTTTACTTGCAAACAAAAGGACAGGAAATACTGGAAGAATTAAAAACTGTGGTTTCTGGAAAAACTATAGATGCCCTTTTCCCGCCATTAATCTTTGTTATCGTTAATGCAATTTTCGATTTGGATATTGCAGTTTTTACAGCGCTGGCCATTGCCCTGTTGCTGGGATTTTCCCGGATTGCCCGCAAGCAAAACTGGCTGTATGCCCTTGGTGGCTTCCTGGGAGTTACCCTCGCCTCGGGATTAGCTTTGCTTACCCAAAGTGCGGCCGGCTATTTCATCCCTGCAATCCTCAGCAGCACCTTGCTGGTATTAGCAGCGCTGGGCAGCCTTCTAATTGGCAAACCGCTCGCTGCCTGGGCCAGCCACCTGACACGCGGATGGCCTCTTGATTGGTTTTGGCGTAACGATGTCAAACCGGCCTACTTGGAAGTAACCTGGTTATGGACTGTTTTTTTCTCTATGCGGCTTGCCGTCCAAATTTTACTTTTTCAGGCCGGAGATGCCACCACCCTGGCCTGGGCCAATACTCTGCTGGGATGGCCGGTATTAATCGTAGTCTTAATCATCACCTACATTTATGGTATCTGGCGTCTCAAAAAGCTTGGCGGCCCGGGCGTAGAAGAATACAGGGCAGGAAAAGAACCGCCCTGGGAGGGACAGAAACGGGGATTTTAAGTTGATAGCTCACTTCCACAAGAGCAAATGCATCAATATCAATATAAAAACATACTGCATGATTTTGGATAATTCAGGACAGCATCAATAACATGCCAGGTATATTCTTGATCAGGTCAGACCCCTTAAGCCAGCCGAAAACTATTGTGCTAGATAGGCTGCATAACCCCGAAATATACTAACCAGGCCAGAACACTTTTAGCCAGCAGGCTTAAAATTATATATCCTCTTTCACCATAGAGATAATCGGCCCATTTTCCAACCTTCTTATATTGTAAAATCATATTAATCGGGAAAAGGTTGAAAAACACAAAGTACGAACCTATAATGGCATATACAAACAGGGGAACTTCAGCAGGATCTGCATTGCCCAGGGCATGCAAAATAATTACTACCCAGGGGCCAAGCCCGGCAATAGTGCCAAATATAAAAGGCGACCACACTGTTTCTTCAGTATACTGATTTAACTTCTCCATCAGCAGACCAAACCAGTTCATCGATGCGTTCAGGATAAAAATGGCAATCAGGGCTCCTATACCGTAAACCCCGAAAAGCATGGCAATCAAAATAATCATCAGCGATGAGCTCAGGGAATATTCATACCAGCGGAACTTATTAATTCCTTTCTTTAAGTCCCGATTATAGACAGCATTTGCCCCGGGCATAATAATAATAAAGTGGAAAAACGCTGAAAGCAGCAAAAAAGCAGATACAAAAATTGCAAACGG
>SKZS01000012.1 GCA_007127255.1 Syntrophomonadaceae bacterium
ATACCCATGTTGTGAGCCCTTAGCTCCTTTAATTCTTCGACACTTTTCTCTAAGAGGTCGTGGGGATTGCCATAAAGAGATATCCTCTCCAATTTTGGAAAAGAATTATTTAACATTGTTAAAACCTGAACTAACTGGTTGGTAGGCATAGCAAGGGCATTGCCATCAGCAAGAAATACGCGCCTGGTATGAGGCAGCATGCGGGAAGTTAAATCAACCTCTTCCTTGATTTCTTCAAGACTGCGGATTCGAAATTTCTTACGTTTATACATGCCGCAAAAAGTACAGCGGTTATGCGAACAGCCGATAGTAGCTTGTAAAATCAAGCTTTTCGCTTCACTTGGCGGTCTGAAAACATCGCCCTCATACTTAATTTGTAACATGGCATATACCTGCTTTCTTGTCTGATTCGTAATCATATTTTTCGTTCTTAGCAGCACTGATCCCTGCAAATTGGTGGAGCATACTGAATCTAATGATATAATAAGTTTTGATGCAATACAAACAAGGAGGCAACATGGAAAATAGGTTCCTGCCACTCAGTAAAGAGGAAGCATCGGCCCGGGGCTGGCAACAGCTTGATTTTATAATAATCAGTGGTGATGCCTACGTTGATCACCCTTCCTTTGGCGTTGCTATCATTGGCAGACTGCTTGAAGCAAAGGGTTTCAGGGTTGGCATTATCGCCCAGCCCGACTGGAAAAATTTAGACGAATTTAAAAAGCTGGGCCGGCCGGAGCTCGGGTTCCTGGTCAGTGCCGGAAACCTGGATTCTATGGTCAGCAACTACTTCGTCAGCAAGAAAAGGCGTAAAGCCGATGCTTATTCGCCCGGGGGGAGAACAGGTTTACGCCCGGATCGCGCAGTAATTGTTTACACTCAAAAGGCACGGGAAGCCTACCCTGGCCTCCCAATCATTCTTGGTGGCATTGAAGCGAGCCTGCGCCGTTTAGCCCATTATGATTACTGGGAAAACAGGGTGCGGCGATCGATCCTGCTTGATGCAAAAGCCGACCTGCTGATCTACGGCATGGCGGAAAAAGCGCTAGTTGCTGTAGCTGAGGCGCTGCAAAGCGGTCTGAGCATTAACGACTTGCATTACATCAGAGGTACTGTGTATCGCAGCAGTGATATTGAAAACCCGGAAGACACAGTAATCCTTCCCTCTTTCCATGAAACAAGCAATTCTCGTGAAGCTTATGCCCGCAGTTTTATGCTGCAGCATCAATACAGTGATACTGGCAGCACAAGTACTCTGGCCGAACCCTATGAAAATGGCTTTGTTATGCAAAATCCACCGGCTGAGCCGCTAACTACAGAAGAGCTTGATACAATTTACCGCCTGCCCTTTGCCAGGAACTACCACCCCGTTTATGAGAAAGCAGGTGGCGTTCCGGCAATCAGCGAAGTTAAGTTTAGCCTGGTCAGCCACAGGGGCTGCTTTGGGGGTTGCAGCTTTTGCGCACTGCATTTTCACCAGGGCCGGGCTGTCCAATCGCGTAGTATCGAAGCAATCATGGAAGAAGCAGAAGAACTTATTGGGGATTCCGATTTCAAGGGCTATATTCATGATGTGGGCGGACCGACTGCTAACTTTAGGAGTAAACCTTGTTCCAGGCAGGAAAAAGGAGAAAGCTGCCCTAACCGGATGTGCCTTTTCCCGGAACCCTGCCCTAACCTGAAGGCTGATCACTCCGAGTACCTTGAACTGCTGCGCCGCCTGCGTAAGCTTGAAGGAGTTCAAAAAGTATTTGTCCGGTCAGGCATCCGTCACGATTACCTGCTGCTGGACCAGGATGATACATTTATGAGGGAACTCTGCGCCAACCACATCAGCGGTCAGCTAAAAGTCGCACCCGAACATGTTTCCCCGCTCGTCCTGGATAAAATGAGTAAACCGGGCAGGAAAGTTTACCTTAAGTTTAAGCAGAAGTATAAAGCATTAAACCGGGAACTGGGTAAAGACCAGTACCTGGTTCCCTATTACATGTCAAGCCACCCGGGATCAACCCTGGAAGCGGCAATTGAGCTGGCATCATTCATCAAGAAGCATGAACACACACCCGAGCAGGTCCAGGACTTTTACCCCACTCCGGGGACCTTGTCTACCTGCATGTTCTATACTGAATTAGACCCGCGTAACATGGAAACAGTTTATGTCCCTAAAACTCAACACGAAAAAGCAATGCAAAGAGCATTGATACAATTCAAGAACCCGAAAAACTATTCCCTTGTCTATGAAGCGCTCAAGATAACCGGGAGGCAAGACCTGGTTGGTTACGGACGCAAATGTCTGTTAAAACCACGTTCTGTCAATAAGAACAAACAAAAAGCACAATCAAAGAAGAATGCACGGAACAGGTAACACCAGACATGCCGGTCATTTCCTCTGAAACAGTTCAGAAACCGGGCTGACAATTTTTTTATGAAGGACTGAAGAAATTATGGTCTTATCTATTAACAAGAATACCCTGCGAAAAAGTTTCCTCCGATACCTCGCCCTCTTTTTTGGACTGTTTATCATCGGCAATGGAATTGTTTATACCATTAATGCCAACCTGGGAGTCAACCCCTGGGATGTTTTGCACATCGGCATTTCATATCAAACCGGCTTCAGCATCGGGAGGATAATCCAGGTTGTTGGCTTGCTGCTGGTAGCGGTCAGCTACTTTTTTAAAGTCAGGATCTATATTGGCACTCTCCTCAACATGATATTTCTAGGATTTTTTGTAGACCTGGTTATCGATTTAGGTTATGTGCCACAGCCAGACTTACTATGGCAGCGCATCATACTTTACATGGCAGGAGTTGTTTCCTTCGGTTTTGGAGTGGCTGTATACATCAGCGCCAACCTGGGAGCCGGACCAAGAGACAGCCTGATGCTTGCCCTGAGCAAAGCTTCTTCTTACAGGATTGGCACGATCAGAACTTTAATGGAGATTACTGCAGCCACACTGGGATTTCTTCTCGGGGGTCCACTCGGCATAGGCACAGTTATTTTCGCTCTCAGTATAGGTTTTTTTATGGAGCTTGGCTTCGCCATTATCAAAAAAATTAAAACTACGACACCATACGAATTTATATGGAACGGTTACAGCAAACAGACCCGGGGCCTGTAACTCGCACTTTAAAACATTAAAGATATAGACAAAAAAAGGAAATATTCATATGCGGTAGAATTAGATAAATAAGATAAGATTTTAATAGTTACCGGGAGGGATATGTTTATGAGCAAACTGCATTACGGCCTAGAGGACAAAGTGTTTGTCGTAACAGGCGGCAGCAGGGGTATCGGCCTTGCGCTGGCCAGGCAGCTTCTCAATGAAAAAGCAAAAGTGGCAATCTGTGCCCGTAAACAGGAAGGTTTAGATCAGGCTGCTGAAGAACTTGATGGCGGTGACAATCTCCTGGCAGTTCCGGCCCATATTGCCCGGGAAGAAGATGTGGAAGTTTTATTTGAACAAATTAAAGCGCGCTATGGACGAGTTGACGTTTTGATCAATAATGTAGGAATGAACTTGCTTACTCCATCAGTAGTTGATACAGAAACCGCAACATGGCAAAAGATTATCGACACCAACCTGACAGGAGCTTATCACTGTTCAAGAACTGCATCGAAAATCATGAAGGACCAGGGCGGTGGCAAAATTGTCAGCATTTCGTCTACAGCCGCTTGCCGTTCTGCACAGGGCATGGGTATTTACGGTGTGGCCAAGGCAGGGATGGAAATGCTGACCAGGGTCCTGGCAGCAGAGCTGGCTTCAGACAATATCCAGGTAAACGCTGTTGCTCCCAGTATGGTCAAAACAGGTTTCAGCGCTCCTTTTTGGTCTAATGAAGATATCCATGATCAAATTGTCAAAAGCATCCCCCTGGGCAGGCTGGCCGAAATAGAAGATGTTATACACCCTGTCCTGTTCCTCTGTTCCAGCGGGGCTGATTATATTACCGGCCAGGTGATCGTAGTTGATGGAGGATCAACAGTTGTATAAGATGGGATCAGAAATCAAATCTTGAAAAATTCTAATGTAAAAAACATATACAGCCTTATAATATTCCATGGGTCTAATAGTGCCGGGAGTTAGCCTGGTCATCTTCAAAATTGGCTGATTCTCCCGGCTGTACATTTTCAGTCTTTCCAAAAACGCGGATAGCAACTTCCCGATTGTTACCGGGATCAGATTTTATCTTGAGCGTTAAAGTGCCCAGGCTTAAATGCAGCCACTGCTGCTGATATATAATACTGAACTCCATATTATTCCATTGTTCGGGCAAATTTGGACAGAAACTAATTCCCTGATCCATAACTTCCATTCCGGCAAAGCCGAATATAATCATTTGCCATGCAGCCCCACAGGCTGCAATGTGAATACCGCCAATAAATGTTCCTCCACTTAATGCCTTGTTCGTATTGAACAGGTCTATAACACAGGATCGTATAAAATATTTATAGGCTTCATCAAGATACCCGATCTTTGCGGCGATAATAGAATGGACAGATGGACTGAGAGAAGAACCATGCTGGCACCTGGGCTCATAATAGTTATAATTAGCCTTGAAGATTTCTTTTGAATAAATGTTTTGTAAAACCAGCAACTGCAGAACATCAGCCTGCTTAATTACACGGGTATGAACAGCTACTCCATTAGGCCAACCCCAGTATTCATCTCTATCTAAAAGTCTCTTCTCAAGCTCTTCGGGTAAGACATTTTCTAATTCTAAATAGCCTCGAAATTGTTCTATTACCCCGCTTTTTGGATCGGGCTGTGGAAGGTATAGTTTCTCCGCCATCTCCTTCCATTTCAAGAAGTCCTCTTCTGTTAAGAATATTTTGCCTGTAATTTTACGCCAGAGCTCTGCGTTTGTTGCTTTAAGCTTTCCGTAAACTTCAAGAGCCTTCTCCAGGCTGAAGCGAACCTGATAATTGGTAAACGCGTTGTTGTCTACATTTTCATGATATTCATCGGGCCCTAACACGCGGATAAGTTCGTATTGATTTTTGTCTTTTTTATAGTATGCAAAGGAATAAAGAAAGCGGGCAACCTCAAATATTATTTCAGCACCATAATCTTCTATGAACTTCCAATCACCTGTTGCCTGGTAATATTGCCAGATAGCATAAACTAGATCAGGTGAGACATGAATCTGCCAGTCATTAAAATGGTTGCGGATTCTTCGGCCGGTCAAAACATCGGTAAAAAAGAATGAGGGACACAATTCATCGCCCGTTTTTCCGCTAACCCAGGCATAAAAGGCCCCTTTATAACCCAGCTTTGCCGCTTTTCGGCGTGCCCCATCAAGAGTATTGTACCGGTAAATCAGAATGTTACGGGCTACCTCCGGTATTGTATAGATAAACATGGGCAGGTTAAAGATCTCCTGATCCCAGAATGCCGCACCCTGATAAGCCTGGCATGATAGCCCCCTGGCCCCAATTGGCAAAGCATCGCTGTGGGCCGGTGTGGCAATAATGTTATGATAAAGGTTGAATCTTAACAGCACCTGGGAGAAAGGATCTCCATTTATTTTTATATCGGCTTTTTCCCAGATCCTGTCCCAGTAAGGTTTGTGCTCATCTTTTAGCTGTTCATAACCGCTGGCCAAAGCTTCGTGTAAACTTTTTTTCCCGGCACTGTAGGGATCAGCTGTATCATTACTGCTGTAAACTGTCATTACTTTTTCAATGACAATTTCCTCTTCTTGTTCCAGCTCAAAGGTAAGCTTCCAGAAAACAGCTTTCTCTTCCCTGACCAGTTCTTTCTTAAGCGGCTCATTGCCCCTGATTTTATATCCCGTACAAACGGCCAGGGAAATCCCGCTTTGCCCGGTTTCGGCTGTGATTGAAGTTTCACCTTCTTCAGCTTCCATCTTATAATTGTACAAATGGTTCCCGTTTAAATCCCAAACAACACCGTCAATACCGGTGTATAGCTCGACCCGGCAGCGCTGCCCGGCCCGGATCTTATATCGCATCGGAACCAGGTGCAAATTGGCGTAGCTGACAAATCGTTCAAAACCGATGTACAGCTGTCTGCCGTTTATACCGATCCAGCTTGACTCAGCACTGAAGATGCCGTAACGTAAATCTATTTTTCGGTAATATGCGGTTTCATCAGCAGATAAAGATGTATCAGCGGCATCAACCGCTTCTCCATCAACCACCAATTTTGTATAGAGGCCGTTCGGGGCGTTGCAAAGCTCGGTCCAGGTTCCATCAGCATTATCATAAGTATCTGTCACTATACAACCTACATACTTATCTCTGCGCCACTCGGGAAATGTTCCCCGGTAACCCAGGTAACCATTGCCTGTTAAAAAGTTGCTCCCTGTTGCAATTAGCTGTTCTTCTCTAAAACTCTTCTCATATATTTCCCAGCCGCTGTCCGAATAAAGATTTTCATTTAACCTGATCATCTGCTGCATCCTTTATTTGAGAAATTATCGATCATTTTCTTTTATACACGCATTTTATTTTCTGCTCCCCGGCAGGATATACTTGTAACTTATTCCGGGAATTGCATATCCCTCATGAAGTGTTTTAACTGTGAGCCCCGGTTCGTTGCGATCATCTGTTAGGAAGAACTCCAATTCACTGTACCGGCCATGCTTGAATTCATCACTAAACCCATCATCAAGATAGAGACGGTACCGTCCGTCCTGCCCGGCATAGCAGTGCATAGTCAAAGACTTAGCTTCAGTGTAACTAATATAATCTACGGAGTCGATATCATCGTGGGGCAGAATTGTCCCGGCCCTGACATAAAGGGGCAGCTTTTCCAGGGGCGCTTCCACAGAAAGGTAGCGCCCTCCCTCAATTGGCTCACCGCTCCAGTAATCAAACCACAGCCCCTGCGGGAAATAAACCTGGCGATGATTTGCACCTGGCCTGGTAACCGGGCAGACCATTAAGCTTTCTCCCAGTAGAAACTGGTCGTTAATATGATATGTCTCCGGATCATCCTGGTAGTGGTAGAACAGAGGCCTGATCGCCGGTTGTCCGGTTAAAGTGCTTTCCCGCATCAAGTTATAATAATGGGTCAGCAGCCGATAGCGCAGGCGGATATATTTACGGGTAATATCAAGGATTTTCTGCGGATAAGCCCAGGGCTCCTGGGGAGCCGTGTCAATCTCACTGTGATTGCGGAAAAAGGGATAAAATGCCCCCAGCTGGGTCCAGCGAACCAGCAGTTCACCGCTGCAATCTCCCCTGTAGCCGCCCACATCTGCGCCAACAAAGGAGTAACCGCTCAGGCCAAGATTTAAGAGCATTGGGATGCTGTTTTCAAGATGCTCCCAGACGCTGGCATTGTCTCCTGTCCACAGGGCAGCATAACGCTGACTGCCGGCAAAAGCGGCGCGGGTCAAAACAAAAGACCTTTTGTCAGGCTGCAGCCCCTCAAGGGCGGTTCGGGTTGACATGGTCTGCAGCATGGCATAAATATTATGAACTTCCCGGTGAGGAAGTTTGACTCCATCGTCTGTTTTATGAACAGCATCAGCTGGCAAAGTTCCAATTTCCAGTGTAAAATCGGTAGGTTCATTCATGTCATTCCAGATACCTCCAACTCCGCAATCAAGTAACCACCGGTATTTTTCACCCCACCACTGCCGCACTTCAGATCTTAGAAAGTCGGGAAAAACTGCCGGTTTAGGCCACACTTCTCCATAATATACTTCGCCAGATGGCCGGGTAACATAGTAATTATTATTTAAACCTTCTTCATATACAGCATAACCTTTTTCAGACTTCACCCCGGGATTAACGATAACCACTACTAAAAAGCCCATATCTTTCAACTTTTTTAACATGCTTTCAAAGTTCTTGAAGCGGTCCCGATCAACGGTAAAGACCTTGTAGGCATCCATGTAGTGAATATCCATGTAAAGCACGCTGCAGGGAATATCATATTTGCGCAGGTCTTCAGCAACCGCGAGCAGCTCTTCTTCACTGCTATAACTGTAGCGGCTCTGGTGATAGCCGAGGACACTTTTCCGGGGCAGCGGTGCGGTTCCGGTTAAATGCCCGTAACCCTTTACCACATCGGCCACCTGCGGGCCAGCAATGAAATAGTAATCGAGATTGCCGCCATCAGCCTGAAAACTGATCAAATCGGGATTACTTTTGCCAAAATCAAAATAGGTGCGGTGAGTATTGTCGAAATAAATGCCGTAGGCTAAATCCGGTGAGGCCCCTAGATAAAAAGGAATTGCCGTGTGCATCTCTTCTTCCTGCGGGTGCTGTATCGGGTTGTGAAAGAGAACATCGCTGCAGTAATTTGTTGTTTTAGTTCCGATTTGATTAAGCCAGGTATATTTTTCACCATTACCGTAAATACCTGATTCTCCCAGTATTTTTTTCCTGATTAGCTTATCAGCAAAAGATACCGCAATATCCTCACTGTATATTTTGCCGTCCTGATCAGATATTTCTACAGCCAGGGTTTCCGGGTTAACGGAAATTATCAGCCCGCCCGTTTGCAGTTCATAGCCATCAATTTGCGCTTCCCTTTGTTCAGGCTCAGCAATAACAGCAATGGTAGAGGCAGGCAGGTATTGGTCCCTGCTATAAGCAAAACGAACAGTCTTTTTGCCGTAAAACAGAATATGGAGGCAGGCCTGTTTTCCAATGACTATAAAGCCTTTACCGTTTTGCCTGATCATAAATAGCGGGCACCCCTTTAGATAATTTCCTCAACCTTAATTTCCGCAACTGACGGGTAAACAAAATCAGCGGCACCGACCCTTTCCACCGGACCAATGCCAATTGTATGCATACCGGCAGCCTGGGCAGCGGCAATACCGGCCTCGGCATCTTCAATAACCAGGCACACCTGCGGCTCTAAATTGAGCTGCTCAGCTGCATACAGGAACAGATCAGGTGCCGGTTTGGTTTTCTCAACACTGTTGCCATCTGCTATTACTTCAAAATACCCGACAATGCCAAGTTTATCTATCACCGTCGGTGCATTTTTACTCGCTGATGCCAGGGCCAATCTTATTCCCTTTTTCTTTAACCGGTCAAGCAGCTCAACTGCACCCGACAGCAAATCTTTTTCCGATACAGTTTCAAGGTATGAACGGTAATACCCATTTTTACGATCCATCATTTCCTGTATTTTCTTTTCGGATACATTTCGTCCTTTGAGAATCAGATCCAACGAAGCCCGGCGCGATACCCCGCGCAGCTGCTCATTATCTTTCCTGGAAAAAGGAAGACCTTCTTCATCAGCCAGGCGCTTCCAGGCCAGGTAGTGGTACTCGGCTGTATCGGTTAACACTCCGTCAAGATCGAAAATAAAAGCTTCAATCTTTTTCTTGCTGATCATACCAGCAGCGCTTCCTCATTCTCCCGGTCAAATAGGTGAACCTTTTCCGGGATAAAATTGAATTTAACCTTATCATGAACCCTGATATTTAAAGAAGGGTCTACCCGGGCAATGACATTTTTTCCAGCAATATCAAGGAAAAGGTATGTTTCCGAGCCCAACAACTCGGTTACTTCAACAGTTGCCACATTCTTATTTGCCTCACCGGAAGGTTCGATTTCAATATGTTCAGGCCGGATCCCCAGGATAATCTCTTTTTCAGTATAGTTCTTATCCTTTAGCTGAGTAACTTTATCCTCGTTGAGCCCTACAGTGCCCCCTTCAAAGTTAACATCTACCGCACCATTATTTTCATTTAAACTGGCTTCAATAAAATTCATCTGCGGAGAACCGATAAAACTGGCTACAAATTGATTGACAGGGCTGCTGTATAAGGTTTCGGGATCTGCAACCTGGTGAACTACGCCATCTTTTAATACAACAATACGCGTTCCCATGGTCATCGCTTCTGTCTGATCATGAGTAACATAAATAAAAGTTGTAGCCAGGCGCAAATGTAGTTTGCTTAACTCAGCCCTGGTCTGAACCCGCAACTTGGCATCCAGGTTTGACAGGGGTTCATCCATTAAGAATACTTTAGGATCGCGAACTATAGCCCTGCCTAAAGCCACCCTTTGCCTTTGACCTCCTGACAATTCTTTGGGTTTTCGATCGAGAAGATCTTGTAAGCCTAAAATTTTTGCCGCCTCATCAACATTTTTCTTGATCTGATCTTTAGACATCTTTCGTAACTTTAAACCAAATCCCATGTTCTCATATATCGACATATGCGGATAAAGAGCATAGTTTTGAAAAACCATGGCAATATCGCGGTCTTTTGGAGCTATGTCGTTAACTAGAACATCGTCGATATAAAGTTCACCCGAGCTTATTTCTTCCAGGCCTGCAATCATTCGTAAAACTGTCGATTTTCCGCAGCCGGAAGGACCAACCAGAACAATAAATTCCTTGTCCTCAATTTTTAAATTCACATCTTTAACAGCATGAATACCGTTAGGATAATACTTGTTTAAATCTATTAAGTTTAAACTGGCCAAACGCATTCACCCCTTTATTTGCTTTATTTTCAACTTTTTAATCTTGCAGGTAATCTTTTCACCTTCTACTAAACTAACTTTTGTTCCTGCATGCTCAAACTTTACTGGCCCTCCTTGCAAATTGCTATAAGTTACGGTTTCCGGCTTCACTTCTACAGCAATCCGGCAGTTCTTATAAACTATTTTAAAATTGTAGCACTTCCAACCTTCCGGCAGATAAGGATTAAATTTTAGCCCGCCTTCATCTGTCCTCATACCACCAAAACCGTGGACCAGGCATAGCCATGATCCGGCCATATTAGCCATATGAACACCGTAGTGAGTATCACCAAAAACATTATCCAGGTCAAGCCTGGCCGCAAGCCTAAAAAAATAATCAGCATCTTTATAGTAACCCAGCTCAGAAGCAGCAACACTGAAAATTGACGGAGAAAGTGATGAATCATGGGTTGTTATCGGCTCATAATACTGATAGTCGCGCCTTTTCTGTTCCTGGGAAAATTGTTCGCCTAAAAGCAGCTGCCCCAGGATTATATCCGGCTGTTTGCAAACCTGGAAGCGGTAAATAACCAGGGGATGGTAATGCAGCAGCAGCGGATATTTTTCAGGCGGCGTATTTTTAAAATCCCAAATCTCCTTGTCAAAAAAACTGTCATCCTGGGGATGAACCTGCAGCTTTTGATCATAGGGAATATACATGACACTGGCTGCTTTCTCCCAGGCCTCAATTTCTTTTACTTTAAGACTAATCTTATCTGATAGCCGCTGATACTTGGCCGGATATTTTTTTTGTATATGTCGCGCTGTTTGAGCTGCGTAGCACATGTGCCACCGGGCCATCAGGTTAGTATAACAGTTATTGTTAACCAGGGCTGTATATTCATCCGGGCCGGTTACCTCGTTGTAACAAAAACAGTTGCCTTTAGATGGAATGTAGGCGCCCAGATCCTCCCAGAGCCTGGCCGTTTCAAAAATTATTTCTGCACCGTATTCGAGCATAAAAGAATAGTCACCGGTTATTTCAACATACTTACTAATAGCATAAGCAATAGCAGCATTGATATGATACTGGGCTGTTCCGGCGGGATAGTATGAAGAACCTTCTTCTCCGGCAATGGTCCGCCATGGATATAGTGCCCCTTTATTATGAGAAAGATCAACAGCCCTACTGCGCGCATGGTCAAGAATGGAATAACGATATTTCAAGAGGCTGCGGGCCTGTTCAGGCATAACGGCCGAAAAAAAAGGAATCATATATATTTCTGTATCCCAAAAGTAATGGCCATCATAACCTTCACTGGTTAAACCTTTGGCCGCAATTCCGGTTCTTCCTTCGCTGCCTGCTGCCTGCAATATTTGAAACAGGTTAAAACGTAGACCCTGTTCAAGCTTCAAGTCACCTTCAATTTTCAGTCCGACATCTTCCCAGTAATTTTCAAGAACCTTTTCCTGTTCTTCAATAAGGCAATTGAAACCTTTCTCTCTCTCCCTGGCAGCAGTTTCTTTAGCCAAACGAGGCAGGTCTGGTTGGGGATAATCAAGCGATGTATAATAGGAAACAAATTTTTCAAGACCAATCCACCGTTCTTCAGCAGCATTAAACCTGAACCTGATCACAGCCTGCTGCCCTGTCTGTTCCCTTACAATCTCTGCCGATTGGCTGCCAATAACCTTATTTTCCATGGCACAGGCCAGGGACAGGTTGGAACGTCTGGTCTCCTGGGTTAATACTGCCCCGTTTGCCTCTGTCATGATCCCTGTTGTTGTCAGCCCTAGTCCGCCCAGGCTGGCAGAAAAGCGGGGATCTTCCTCTTCGTGAGTATGATTATCCACCGCACCATTAATAGCAGAATTAATAGTAACAGGTCCGGAAAAATTAAGTGGCTTAACTTTGTACTGAAAAGCAAGCACATGCTTTTTGCTAAACGACACCATCCTGGTTGCCTCTATTTCTACTTCCTTCCCCAGGGGTGATCGCCAGGTTACCTGCCTGGTTAAATATCCCTTTCTTAAATCCAGAGTCCGCTTAAACCTGAGGACTGTTCCGCTATCCAAACTGAAGCGTTCATACTCTAAATATAGCTCAATTATTTTACTGTCTGTAACATTAAGCATGGTTTGAGTATTTAAAGCATAGCCATAACCTCTTTCAGCATGGGGAATAGGAACGGATTCGTAAAACCCGTTTAAATATATGCCATCAATAGTTCGTTTTGTATTTTGTGACAACCCTTCTTCAAAACTTCCCCTGATGCCGATGTAACCGTTGCCAAGAGCAAATACCGTTTCACTTAACATCATGTGGTCAGGTGAAAAAAAATCTTCGCAGATCTGCCAGCGGTTAATAGGATATAGTGGTGGATAATCCAGAGTTAGCTGTTTCATCTTTTGCAGGCGGACTCCTTCTTCAAGTTAATAATATCCTGCTGGTTCAATCTTTAAAGCTTTTTTAGAATGGCTATTGTCCGGAACTGCTGCTCCGGACAATAGCATCTCAAAATACCTATAGTATCGGTAAGGCTGTTATAATCGCTTTATTCAACCGGAAAACCGGTCAGGTCCTGCAGATCCAGCTCCAGCTCTTCAAAGGCGTCTGCAGCGTTCTTTTGACCAGTCAGCACGTCATGCACAGCATTGTAAAACAGCTCGGATACCGCTGCATACTGCGGTGCGGTTACAGTGGATGGGCGGGCTACCGCATTAATAAACACATCATAGAGAGAACCAAAGAAAGGTGCCGCTTCCAGGACATCCGGATCATCATAAAGATCCATGATTGTCGGGTTGAAGGTTCCTTCAACAGCACGATATTTCTGTCCTTCATGGGATGCCATAAAGAGAGCCACATCGGCGGCAATTTCCGGATTCTCACTGTATTTACTAACTGCCAGCTGCCATCCGCCAAGGGTGGCAGCGCCTGAGCCGCTCTTACCTGCAGGCAATGGTGATACATCAAAAACGCCGGCTACTGCGCTGTCATCTGCCATGCTGGTGGCATAAGCATAAGGCCAGTTACGCATAAATGCAGCATTACCGGCATGCCATACGGCCCTGGATTCTTCTTCTGCCATGGTAGTTACACCTTCGGGTGAAATAGTGCCAACCCAGCCGGCAGCCTGGTCAACAATCTCAATGGCATTAGGGTTATTGATGGTAATGACCCCTTCCGGTTCAATGATTGTCCCGCCATCATTGGAGGCAATCCATTCCAGGGCATCGCAGGTTAAACCTTCATAAGCATTCCCCTGCCAGACAAAGCCCCAGAAGTCCGGATTTTCTTCACGCTCGCCATCCTGGATAATCTGGGCATACTCTTCCAGTTCATCCCAGGTTTGCGGAGCATCAAGCTCATACTTTTCAAGCAGATCGGTGCGATAGTAAAGCAAGCCGGCATCAGTAAACCAGGGAATACCGACCAGCCTGCCGTCGACAGTATTGTTTTCAACAATCGCCGGGAAATGATCATCTGCTACAGCTCCTGCACCGTATTCATAGAGATCCACGAAGTGCTCTGCCAGGTCACCGGGCCAGATCACATCGATCTGGTATACATCGACCTCGGAGCTTTGTGCTTCAAAGAACTGCAGGTACAGGCCAAGGCGGTCTTCAACCATATCGGGGGTATCCAGAACATTTACTGTAACCCCTTCATTGGCTTCACTGTACATTTCAGCCAGGTCCCTGGTCAGTTCCAATTCCATACCTACAGCCCCTGCTGCAACAGTAATAACAACCTCGTCTGGTTCAACAACTTCCGGATCGTCTACCACTTCCTCAGGCTCGCCGCAACCAACAACCAGTAATGTAAGCGCAGCAAGCAGCAATACAAAACCAAACATCCAATTTCTTTTTAACACAGTTTATTCCTCCTCTTAAATGTGATTAATTCCAGAACGCAACCTTTAGCAAACTAGCCTGGATGTAATAAACACCCCCTTTAAAAACAATATTCCATACTTATAACTCTAACCTTTTACCGCACCGGCCGTTAAACCGGCAACAATGCGGCGCTGGAAAATCAAGACCAACACTACAAGCGGCACCGTTACTAACGTAGCGGCAGCCATTATCTCACCAAAAGGTTCCTGGCGGGCAACTGCCCCGGTGAAATAGGCAATCGCAACCGGAACTGTCCTGGCTGCCGGGTCAATAGAGGTAAAGGTCAGGGCAAACAGGTACTCATTCCAGGCAGCAATAAAAGCCAGCAAACCGGTAGTAACCAGGGCCGGGGCTGTCAGGGGCAATAATATGCGACGAAAAGTCTGAAAAGGGGTAGCCCCGTCAACCTGGGCTGATTCCATTAGAGCATCGGGCAGCTCTTTAAAAAAGGCCGTTAAAACCCAGGTTGTAAAGGGAAGCGTAAAAATCATGTATGAAAATATCATACTAATCCTGGCCGATAAACCAAGAGCTGTTATAACAGCATATAGCCCTGTTAGAACTGTTACCTGCGGGAACATGGTCATGGCCAGAATCAGGTAAAGAGCGGGCTTTCTTCCCCTGAAGCGCAGCTTGCCCAAAGCAAAAGCAGCAAAAGAACCGGCTACCAGGGCCAGCACCGTAGTTGAAGTTGCAACAATAGTGCTGTTGGCAAGGCCGCGCAGAAACTGTCCATCCTGAAGGACGGTTGTATAGTTCTGAAAGGTTGGCGAAAACTCCAGGGTTACGGGATCGCGGGGAACAGCCGTTGCCGGGGTCATAAAGAGCTGGGACTCCGTTTTTAAAGAAGAATTCACAGCCCAATAAAAAGGAAAGAGCAAGTAAACAAGGATAAATATAATCATCAGGTTGAAAGCTATCCTTTTTATCAGATTGAATATACCGGCACCTTTTTTCATTCTTCATCAACTCCCAGCATTCTAATATAGGAAACAGCAAAAACAAATATCAGGATAAAAATAATAACTCCTATGGCAGAAGCAAGGCCCATATTCCTGTTACCAATCAATTGGAAATAGTTATAGCTGGCCATCGAATAAGTACTCTGACCAAGCATAACCTGGAAAATATCAAATACCCTTAGAGCATCCAGGGTCCTGAAAATCAGGGCCACAGCTATGGCTGGTTTTAAGAGCGGCAAAGTTATCATAAAAAATTGCCTTATTTTCCCAGCGCCATCTATTTCAGCTGCTTCAAAAATATCCTCCGGCATGATCTGCAAACCGGCCAGGATTAACAGGGCCATAAAAGGTGTCGTTTTCCAAACATCTACTGCAATAAGAGCCGACAGCTGGTAACCGCCTGATGCCAGAAAAGCGATCGGGCTCTCAATAATACCGAGGCGGTCAAATAATGCGTTGAACATACCAATCCTGCTTGGAGCAAGCATCCACTCCCACATCCGGGCAGAAACTACGGTAATAACTGCCCATGGTACCAGCATCGCCGCCCTCATAGACCCCCTGAACCTGAATTTGCTATTGACAACCAGGGCAATCACCAACCCTAAAACAAGTTCAATGAATACCGATATAACAGTAAAAGTTAAAGTGTTTTGGACAGATTCAATAAAGTTGGTATCGGTTGCCCCGATAACATAGCGCTTACCAAACAGGTTAAATTGGTTCAACTCCCGGTAACGAACCGGCTCCCGGGGTAATATATCGAGAGGCCGTTCAAAAACTTTTTCACCTGAATCAGGATCAGTAAGCTGCTGTCCAGTTGTTTCATCAAGCACAGGTTCCAACTCTGTCACATGAACACTGAGTAAGCGGCGATAATTATCAAAACCAATAAAATTTGTTTCTTCGCCACTGGCGAATACGCGATCGGTAAAACTGGTGTAAAAAACCTGGGCCAGGGGATAAAAAGCAATCAATAAAATAATGAGCAAAGCCGGCAGAAGCAACCTTAAAGCCAGCCTTTCTTCACGCTTGGCTAAGTCAGAAAAACCCATTTTCGGTGGTGCTTTAGACTTTTTTGAGGAATCTAAATCATTTTTTCCAGCCACCTGTTCCCCTCCTTAATCATTAATTTGCTTGCTTTTAGCTAATTTTTGACTCAACAGCCTTGGCAGTACTATCTCTAAAAACCAGTTCATGCGGTAATACTATTTCCCACTGATCTATAGCTGCCCCTTCAATAAGCTTAACCAGCTTTTTTGCAGCGTTCCTGCCCATATCTTCTATGGGCTGGCGAACTGTTGTTAAGGTAGGATGATAAAAAGAAGCCATCGGCACATCATCGAAACCGGCAACTTCAATATCTTCCGGAACCCTGTAGCCAAGATCAATAATCGCTTTGATTGCCCCGAAAG
>SKZS01000120.1 GCA_007127255.1 Syntrophomonadaceae bacterium
GCCCGGGTCGACTATGAATTAAATCGGGTTTATGTGCCGCGGGAGATGGTTTCCCGCTTGATTAAGCAGGCTCCCGAGGAATTTGTGTTTTATGGCAGGCAGGAAGGCAAAAGCATTACTGTTGGCGGTAAACAGGTGCATTTTGGAACAGGGGGACTCGCTTTGTACGTTTTGGATCTGGAACGGGAAAAACGGCCGGCCCAGTTACAGGACGTTGCTAACTTTGCCCGCCTTGCTGATCGTCTTGAAAACCTTGACTTTTTTATAATTCCCGCTTACCCGCATGATATTAATATAGATACTGTCGATATTAACACCAAGTATCAGGCGTTATTAAATACGGGAAAACCTGTTATGGGTGGAATATTCAACCAGCAAGGGTTAGTAGATATTGTTAAGATTTCTTCGATCATTGCCGGCAGCCTGGAAAAACTGCAGCGAAGGCCTTTTATTGGTTTTATATCATCTATAACCAGTCCTCTGAAATTAAGTTCGGATCATGCAGAATACATTATGGCAGTAGCGCGTTACGGTTTACCTCTGGCAACCTCGACCGCGCCTGCTGCAGGTGCGACAGCGCCGGTTACCCTGGCTGGAACCCTTGTTCAGCAAAATGCTGAAGCGTTGATGGGTGTTATCTTTACCCAGCTGGTAAATCCGGGCACACCGGTTCTTTACAGTGCCGTGCCTGTTACCATGGATATGAGGACAATGTCATTTTTGATGGGCAGTATTGAATCTGGTCTGATGAATGCAGCAATTACCCAGATGGCCCACTATTACCGCCTGCCCTGTTACCTGACTGTAGGCACTACCGATTCGAAGCTTCCCGATGCTCAGGCAGCTCATGAAAGTGCATCTACAGCTATGCTGGCAGCGCTTGCCGGCGGAAACTTTATTCACGAGGCTTTTGGGATGTTAGATGGAGCGATGACTGCTTCATATGCCCAGTATATTATCGATAATGATATTATCGGCAGCTGTCTGCGGACCCTGCGCGGCATTGAGATCAACGAGGATACTTTGGCATATGACGCAATTGCCAGAGTTGGCCCCGGAGGAAACTATCTCAGTGAAGAACATACCGTGAGATATATGCGTACGGAGCTTTATTCACCCAGAACCAGTGAGCGCAAGCCTTATCAGCAGTGGATCGATGCCGGTAGTAAAGATAGTTGGAAAAGAGCGGAAGAGCTTGCTGCACAACTGCTTGAGGAGAAATCTGAGCCAATTATCCCGCCTGAAATTGATGCAAAAATCAGGAATCAGTTTGCGGATCTGGTTAACCTCGAAGATGACTATACAATAAATTGGAGAACCGGCTCTGTCTAAGGGAAGGTAACGACTATCCTGACCAGGTTTTCGTCTTTCTTTTTTAACATTTCCAGCCCTGTATTAACTTTATCAAGCGGTAGTTCATGGCTGACTGAATAAGTCAAATCAAGTCTTTTTTGGGCAGCCAATTCAATTATTACGGGGAAATCAGCCCGGCACTGATCAGCACTGCCCATAATAGTTCGTTCTCTGAGCAGGAGATCATGATAAGGGTTAAGTGCAACTTCTTCAGGACAGATCCCGACTACTACTGTGCGGCCTCCTATGCCTGTGAAGTTAATGGCCTGCCTGATCGCTGTGGTCAGACCAATTAGCTCTACAGCCACATTGACACCTTTTCCGCCTGTTATAGAGGCAACTTTATCTTCTGCATTGCCGCGTTTTGGGTTAATTGCCGCTGTTGCCCCGGCTTTTAAAGCCAGTTCAAGCTTGTCGTCCGCCAGGTCCATGGCAATTACCTGTCCGGCTCCCATTATTTTAGCAATCTGAACTGCATGGATCCCTAAGCCTCCGATACCGAGGACCAACACGCTCTCACCGGTTTGAATTTTAGCCCGTTTAAGAGCATGAAAAGGGGTGGCGACTGCGTCGGTTATTAATGCCGCCTGGGAAAAAGGAATTGACTCAGGAAAAGGGAATGCGTTGCGGGCGGGTACTACCACGTATTCAGCAAAGCCACCGTCAATATCTTTCCCCAGCATTTTTGCTTCGCTGCAGTAATTGTCGTTTCCAGTATTACACATCATGCACTCCCCGCAGGTTTCAAGATAAAAAAGGCTGACCCGGTCACCCTTGTTTAGCCTCTTAACATTTTCACCACAAACTGCTACTTCTCCGGATATTTCATGTCCCAGGGTAATAGGCAGTTTTGTCACTTTGCTGCGCCCGTCCTGGTAGTGAATATCGGAGCTGCAGATTCCCGCGGCCCTGACTTTTACTAATATTTCCCCCGGCCCGGGTTCAGGAATTGGAACATCAACAACCTGTAAAGGTTTGCCGATTTCAGTTAGTTGTGCCGCCTGCATGGTCTTCATCCATCAAACCTCCATTTTATGTTTTTACTATTGCGAAAATCCCTTTATATGATGTATTAGCGTATAAAAGTAGTCCATTCTGTTAAATATCATTATCTGTTAAATTCTTTTGTCATCCCCCGGAAACCTTCAATCATTTGAAAAACGAGGCAGTTAATTAGAATGGCAGGAAGGAAACAAATTAGTTTTGTAGAAATCTTTGTCAATATCGATTCAAAACGAAAATTATTACAAAATGCCGGCAAAGCACTGCAACTAGTCAAAAATGTTGTTGTGCAAACCGTAGGCGTTTAAAAAATCAGGGATGGTGGTAGGAAGAGATGAAGATTAAGAAAGCGGTAATTCCGGCAGCGGGTTTAGGAACCCGGTTTTTACCGGCGACAAAAGCACAGCCAAAAGAAATGCTGCCCATAGTGGATAAGCCAACTATCCAGTATGTAATAGAAGAAGCGGTCGATGCAGGTATTGAAGATATCTTGATCATTACCGGTCGTAATAAGAGGGCGATTGAAGACCATTTTGACCGGAGCATCGAACTTGAATTAATGCTTGAACAAAAAGGTAAAGATGAAGAACTGGGAAAAATCAAACAGATTAGTGAGCTGGCCAATGTGTTTTATATCCGTCAAAAAGAACCGCTAGGGTTAGGCCATGCCGTGCTTTGTGCCCGTCAGTTTGTTGGCAGTGAACCTTTTGCCGTTTTGCTTGGTGATGATATTGTGTATTCTGATGTTTCTGTAATTGGGCAGATGGCAGAAATATACGCCCAAAAAGAAAATACCGTGCTGGGGGTTCAGAGGGTAGGCTATGATCATATTCACAAATATGGAGCCGTTGACTTTGAAGGAGAAAACGGTTCGGTAGTACGGGTAAGAGAACTAACCGAAAAACCGTCTAAAGATGAAGCTAAATCAGATCTGGCCGTGCTGGGCCGCTATATTATAGATCCGGAGATATTCCCCATTCTTGAAAAGACGCCTCCCGGTTCCGGGGGCGAGATTCAAATAACCGATGCCTTGAATACCCTGGCCGGGCAGCAGCCGGTATGGGCCTATACCTTCAAAGGGCGTCGCTATGATGTTGGAGATCGCATCGGTTTCCTGGAAGCTACGATAGAGTATGCTTTAAGACGAGAGGATATTGGAACCGAATTGGCCGGATATTTAAAAACCTTACAAATTAATAAGCTGTAAAATGAAATTATTAATAAAAGGATCATCATGACAAATTATCAATGGGCAATTAATAGGTTATCATATCTAACCGACATCAGTTATAATTTAATTAGCTGTAAGAGATGAGAGGAGGAGTTTTAAGTGTATCTTTATCCTGCCCCCCTGGCTAAAATAGCCAAAGATCTGGTCAGTGGCGAATTGGATTTAAAAGAATATATCAATGAAGTTTGTGATCGTCTCGATCGCGATGATGAAAAAGTGGAATCATTTCTGCCTGAATCCGGACGTCGTGAGCGGCTTTTGAAAGAAGCGGAGATGCTGGAGAAAATTTATCCCGAGCCCGGGAACAGGCCGTCGTTGTTTGGAATTTTAATTGGGGTTAAAGATGTCTATAATGTTGAAGGCTTTCTGACAAGGGCTAATTCCGATCTTGATCCGGAAGTACTAACCGGCCCTGAAGCAGAGTGTGTCAGGCTGCTTCGCCAGGAAGGAGCCCTCGTGCTCGGTAAAACTGTAACTACCGAGTTTGCCTACTTTGACCCGGGGCCTACCCGTAACCCGCATAACCTTAATCATACACCGGGCGGTTCCAGCAGTGGGTCGGCAGTTGCTGTCGCTGCCGGATTCAGCCCCCTTACCCTGGGCACCCAGACAATTGGTTCGGTAAACCGTCCTGCTGCGTTTTGTGGAGTGGTCGGTTTTAAGCCCAGCTACAATCGGATAAACACGGAAGGACTTCTTTACTTTTCACGTTCAGCTGATCATGTTGGCTGTTTTACCCAGGATGTTGAAGGCATGATCATGGCAGCAGAAGTTCTCTGCCATGATTGGAAGGAAATCAATGTGACCTATAAACCTGTTTTGGGTGTGCCTAAAGGAAAGTACCTGGAACAGGCTTCAGATGAAGCGCTTCAGGCATTTTCCGGCCAGCTTGAACTTTTAAGAGGTGCCGGTTATGCCATAAAAGAGGTCAATGCTCTTGATGATATTGAAACAATTTCGGCCTGGCACCGCAAACTGATTGCTGCCGAAATGGCTCTCGAACATCAAGAACGTTATGCCAAATACGCTGATCTATATAAACCGAGGACAAGGGAAATTATTGAAGAAGGTAAGGCTGTACCGGAAAACGAGTTGGAAGAAGCTCGCAAAAAGCAAAAAGAGCTGCGGGAGAGGCTTGAAAATATTATGCGTGATGCGGAGGTCAGTCTTTTTATTACTCCCGCGGCAATAGGACCGGCTCCTGAAGGTATCGAGGCTACGGGTGATCCTGCCATGAATATGCCCTGGACAAATGCCGGCCTTCCCTCGGTATCAATTCCTGCCGGAAGGGCAAAAAATGGCCTGCCTCTCGGCATCCAGTTGATTGCTCCCTTTATGGGCGATGAATTACTATTAAGCTGGGCAAATGAAGCTGCCAATGTTTTTGAAGAATTCCAGGCCTACAAACTTTAGGCTTCCCCTGCTGCAAAGTAATCAATTACAGAAGCGGCTATTCTGGTAATAACAATGGCCAGAATAGTTCTTGTGCCCAGCATTATGACGGGGTTAGCGCCGAAGACGCTAAAAATTAATGTGTCTTCGACAATTGAGTGAGATATACTGAGGAATATTCCAATTAAAAGAAGATCGCGTTTTTTCAGGTAACCGTTGCGTGCATAATCGATGATTAAGGCTGAGCCGAGGACTATGCCAAAAAAAATACCGCCCAGGAGGGGAAAGGCTGCTTCCTGGGGCAGGGTCAGAAAACGCAGAAATCCTTTTACCCTGCCGGTTATTTTTTCGATAACCTGGTAGTGACGAGCCAGTTCGATCAAAATTAATATCGGGATCAGGAATAAAGCAAGGCGGGCAATGCTGATAATGGTATCGGCTATTGTTTCTATGAGCAATAACAAAATATCCATTGATTTATCCTCCCAGGACCAGGGTGTAAATATAATTTAAAGCAAGTCCCGCGACCAGGGCGGTAATCAGGCGCAGTGCCGCTGAAACAGGGATACGCAAACCGGTATAACTGCAAACAACGGTTTCAACAGGCAATTCATGGCAAATGCCGATCATAACTGCCAGAACCGTAATCTGCTGTGGGCTGAGAGACATGGTGGTGATTACGCCCAGGGCGGCGTAGAAGTTAACAAGAAAGCTTAACAGCAGGGCAATAGTCGCTTCTCCCGGGAGTCCAAATAAGGCCATCGCCGGAGAAAAATAGCCGGCAATTGATTCGATAATACCGTAAAAATCGAGGATTGCGACAATGCAGGAAACAGGGACAATAATTTTGACCAGCAGCCAGAGAAGTTGCAGGCTTTTTATGAATCCTTTTTTTATCGGTTCTGCTAAAGTTGACATCATTGAATTCTCCTTCTAAGCTCTGATTATATAAACGGGGTGTTTCTATGCAGGCTGTATTCAGCCTCCGAAATGTCGCTTATCGAAACATTCTTTCCATATCGAACCTTGATATTGATTCAGGTATGCTGTTCGGTATAACTGGAAAAAGCGGCAGCGGCAAGACAACTTTGCTCAAACTTTTAAATAACATGTTAAGCTGCGATGCAGGAGAGGTTTTATATTACGGTACCAATGTATTAATGCTCGATCCTGTAAACCTGCGCCGCAGGGTTATGATGGTTCCCCAGGCTCCGTATATATTTCCTGGCAGCGTTTTGGAAAACATCCAACTGGTTTTTCATTTTAACCGGAAAGCGGTTCCCGCGCAAGCTGAAATAGAAAAGCTTTTTGATTTGCTCGGCATGTCGGAAGTGCTCGCAAAAAGCACAGCCAATATGTCTGGTGGAGAAAAACAACGCCTCGCCCTGGTCCGTGTTCTGCTTCTTAACCCGGAAACCCTGCTTTTAGATGAACCGACTGCGGCGCTTGATGATGAGAATGCTCGTGCCGTGTTCAGCTATCTGGCAAAATGGGTCAGAAAGCCCGGGAAAACGGTAGTTGTGGTTTCCCATTCCGGGTCTTTAATTAATGAATATGGGGATTCAATTCTTGAACTAAACGATGGTCGGATTAACAGTGTTAAAAAAAGAAGTGGTGCCCATGTCTGAAACAATTTCCATTGAAACCTGGCGACTTGCAGCTTCTTATCTTTTCCTGGTTCTCCTCATGATTATGTCCCAATTGCTTAAACTGGGCCATGGCAGGGAATTTTTAGCAGCTACTGTTAGAATGACTCTGCAGCTTGTCCTTGCGGGCTATATTTTAGAGCTAATTTTTAGCCAGCAGCATATCTTGGTTACACTGGGAATTATGCTTTTTATGCAAACATTTGCTTTATTTACCATCTATGGACGGGTTAAAGGGAAAATCAGCGCCGGGTTAAAAAGAGTTGTGGCGGTGGCTCTTTTTGTCGGAACATCTATCCCCCTTGCTTACTTCATGATTGTTGTTATAGCAGCCGATCCCTGGTACACACCGCGTTATTTTATTCCAATTGCAGGTATGACAGTAGGAAATTCTATGACCGGTGTTACCCTTGGTGCGGAACGTTTGGCTCGTATTTTTCAGTCCAGCCGGGAACGCATTGAAGAAGCTTTGATGCTGGGAGCTGCACCGCAGGAAGCGGTAAGGGAATTCCTGGGGGATACCTTTAGCGCGGCGATTATTCCCACTATAAATGCTATGCTTGGCATGGGTATTATCTTTATACCGGGGATGATGAGCGGCCAGATTCTGGCCGGGGCATCTCCGGTAGATGCTATTAAATATCAGATAGTAATCATGATGGGCATTCTGGGCAGTGTAGCTCTCGCTGTATATTTAATCATTCAATTAGGGTACAGGACCTTCTTTAACGAGAGAGCCCAACTGTTAAGTAATGAAGAATAATCGTTTAATCAGAACCTAAAACCATATGCATCTGCATAAAACGCATCATGTCGGTTCGGCTCAGCAAGCCGACCAGGTCGCCGTTTTTCATAACCAGGGCCCGCCCTGTGTTTTCAGTCGCCATTCGCATCATTACTTCAGCGGCATCGGTGTCAGGTTTGAGGACCATTGTCTCTTTAAGCGGCGTTAATATTTGAGATACCCTGGTTTCAGCCCATTTTTCGCGGGGAATATCTTTCATATTTTGTAGGGATACAATTCCATGAGTGGTGGAGCCATAAACCACAGGAAAAGCGCCGTATTTATAATGCAGAAAAGCATCGGCCAGTTCATCTAAAGTGGCATCGGGGGATATCGTTTGCAGCTCTTTGCTCATCAATTCAGAAACCTTCATGCCGGCAAATGTTTCCTTGAAAACCAGTTGTGAGTAACTTGACTGTCCGGCCTGGTATATCATCCAGCCGATAAAAATTAACCAGAGGCCAAGGATGTTGCCCTGGAAAAAAATCATGGCAAAGCCCAGGGCCATGATCAAAAATGAGAGGAAGCTGCCGAAACCGACAGAGATGCGTGTTGCTGTAAGCATATTCTTGCTAAAGTACCAGACTACTGAGCGAAACAGGCGCCCGCCATCTAATGGAAAAGCAGGAACCATATTAAATACGGCCATAATCAGGTTAACCCGGGCTACAAACAAGATTGACTCACTGATTAACAGGCCGGGAGACAACATCAGGTAGTATATAGCGCCAGTTAATACCGCAATAAGCAGGCTGGTTATGGGGCCGGCTGCGGTAACCTTAAATTCAGTTGACGGATTATTAGGTTCTGATTCCATTTGGGCTACTCCACCAAAAATAAAGAGGGTAATTTTTTTAATGGGGATACCCTCTTTCAAGGCAACCAGAGAGTGACCAAATTCATGGGTTAAAACTGAGGCAAAAACGATTAAAGTTGTAATAATAGCGGCAGCCCAGTAAACCATGTTACTGTACCCTTCTACAATCTCAGGAAAATAACCCTGGGCCAAAGAAATGCTCAATAGGAAGAAGATTAATAACCAGCTAATATGTATCTCTACGGGAATACCTTTTATTACTGCCAGGCGAAGTGAACTGTTCATTAAGAAAAAAGCCTCCTCGGCATATTTTTAGTATAATAAGAGAAAAAGATGCATTTTAGAGCACGCTATCACTACAGCGGAACTTTTGTTATAAAACTGAGTCTGCTAAGCCACTGGGACGGTTCCATCGGCTTCGGTATTAGAAGTTAGAAATCAGCAGTCAGAAGCCAGATTATTGAGGCGCTCGGATAATCCCCATGGCGCCGCTTATTCAGTAATCTTTCGCTGTAGCACTAGATACCTGCTAATAATTATATTTGATATAGCAGCTTTAATTCCTGCAGAAATATTTCTATTTCCAAAAGGTGGTGAATTGAGTAGTAATGACATCGCGCAACCTGGCAATATTTATAGCGGCAGATCTAATAATATTGCTTTCAGTGCTGCTCTTCCTCAGCTATCATGGGATGAGCCATTTAATGCTGCTGGTAATGGGTTTGGCCTTTCTCTTGTTAACTCTCTATGATTTGAATACGGGCAAACTTTCGGCATTTTTTTCCGAATTTCTTGGCTTAGCAGATTCCGCCGAAGTTGACAAGTTTAAATGGATTCCTGTCCTGCTGTCTTCCGTGCTTTTAATTTTAAGTGTACCTGTTTTCATGGAACATGGCTTGATTAACAGCGATCAGCGCTGGGCCATGCAGCATGGGTACTTTCTACGCCTGGCCATCCCGGCTGTAATCGGCGGAGCAGCTGTTATTGTCGTTGCTGTTTGGACAGTTGTCGCCGGCAGCAAAGAAAAAAACAACCAATAAGTTAAAAAGGTGTCTGACACCTTATTAACTTATTGACGTGGCGTCGAAAATATTAAGTGTGCCCGGCCAGGGCTAGCCTTGCTTCTTTTTTCACTTCCTCATTGGGGTCATTCAGGCAGGATTTTTGCAGGGCAAATTTTGACTTTACCCCTCCAAGTTGTCCTACAGCCCAGGCAGTATGCTGCCTGATCAGCGGGCGGGGATCATTTTCAAGGAGGCGGGTTAGAATCTTTACTGCTTCCGGGTTTCCGCTGTTGCCAAGGGCGATAACCGCATTGCGCTGCAGGATGGTTTTGCCCCGCCATCCGGCTGAGGTCAAACCGATGGAGAGTTCATATTCTTTGCGAGTGATCTGCAGCAGTGGGATCAAATAAGGCTCAGACGGGAAGAAATGAAAGGCCATTTCTGGATAAGGGGAGCTTTCCACTGATTGGTTATGCGGGCATACTTCCTGGCATATGTCGCAGCCATAAAGATGCCTGCCCATAAGGGGACGCAGTTCAATTGGCAGTATTCCTGAAGCCTGGGTTAGATAAGACAAACAGCGGTAAGGATTAATTATAAACGGTTCGGTTAATGCCCCTGTAGGGCAAGCCCTGCGGCATTCCCCACAACGATTGCATGGCTTCTCTGTATTCTGTTCCGTGGCGATTTCCTGGTCGATTAGGATTGTGCCGAGAGCCGTGTAGGAACCGTAACGGGGGTTAATTAGCGTGCAATTTTCTCCGATGAGGCCTAGCCCGGAATTACAGGCCAACTCTCGCTCAAGCAAAGGGCTTCTGTCAGACAGGATTCTGAAATTAATATTAGATTTGCCTTTATTTTTGATGGCGGTCACTATCTTTCCCGCCTTCTCTTCAACCACCTGGTGATAGTCAATCGCCCTGGCACAGCGGGCAACCTTTCCGCGCAGTTCATCGGCAGGCATTAAGACATGGCCTTCCGGGGGCGTATAGGGTATAGCCAGGGTAATTATGCCACGGCAATTGCTTAAAAGATGCTGTGGAGAGAGTCTCGCGGCGGGTTCTTTTTCCTCGAAAGGGGTAACCCGGCCTTCTTGGAAGCGGCGCTGCAGTCTTGTTTCCATATATAAAAGTGGTTCGGCGTTGGTTATACCGACCTGGGTTACACCAACTGATCCGGCGATCTCTTTTAAGTTTTCGTTGCTGATCAACATGATCTGTAATCCTTTCTGTAATCCTTTTTTGATCTTAATCTGGTTTATCCGCTTAGTCAAACTGCCTGGCAGGATTATTCTATGATTCAATGAATTATAGAAGAGGCATTTATATACGCAGACTTTTATTATATAATGCTGAGGTAGTAATATTATTTCTTTTTACCTGTTAAATATAAAGGGGATATATAACTTGGAAAGCAACTGGACTTTGCTGGTAGAAGCTAACGACGATGTGGAAGCTGATATTATTTGCGGCTTTTTGCAGGATAACGGCATCCCTACCCGAAAAGCTGACAGCAGCCCATACACGGGGGCGATGCGGGTGATTGGCGGTCTTGCTGTAGAGGTTGAAATATATGTTCCCGAACCATTTTTAGAAGCGGCTAATGAACTATTGATAAGTTTCGAATCAAATAATGATACCATTGAGGAGGAATAAAACAATGTTGCTTTCCCCTGTAAGAAAACCTTTTTTTTCTGAGGACCAGAGGCGCGAATCATTTTGGATAAAATTTTTACTGGGCGTGACATTTATTTCAGCAGCAATTCTTATTTTGGCCTGGCCTCTGACTCGCAGTGTAGAGCTAATTGCCTTTCTGCAGAATTTGCGGCTCGGCCCCGTGGAATATTTATTCAGGGCGATAACATTTCTTGGTGACGATGAGTTCTACATGATTTTTTTTAGCGTTTTAATCTGGTGTGTTAATAAATCCCTGGGGTTCTGGGGTGCGTTTGTTCTCCTTTCGTCAGCAACAGTCAGCAACCTGATTAAAGATATTACCCTCCTTGAGCGTCCGCCGATTGAAGGGGTTACTCATCCTGAGGGTAGTTATGCTTTCCCGAGCGGCCATACCCTGACGGCAGTAACCGTGTGGGGGTACCTGGGAGTACGTTTGAAAAATAAAAATTTCTGGATTTGGGTTTTTGCTGCAGTTATTCTTATTGCATTTTCTAGAATGGTGCTGGGCTATCATTTTTTAGGGGACATTCTGGGTGGTTTTGCTTTCGGAATACCATTCCTGCTGCTTTTCCTGTGGGTGGGCAACCTGCTTGCCGAAAAAGGGCTAATAGATAAATTTACCACTCCACTGCTGCTGGCCCTCTCCATTGCTGTCCCGGTTTTCCTGGTAGCAGTTTTGCCGGGCGCTGACCCTCCAAAAATTTTAGGCTACCTTGCCGGGGCTTCCTTTGGCTATATTATTGAAAAAGAAAAGCTTCGCATGACAGTAAAAAGCCCCATATATTTCCAGATATTTAAAGTCATTGCCGGCGTGGTAGTCTTATTCGGGATTATTGTCGGGTTAGGGGGGCTTCTCCCCTCGGATGTTACACCCCTTGGTTTTATCCGTTATGCGTTAGGCGGAGTCTGGGTTACCCTTGGTGCACCTTACCTTTTTACTTCTGTTGGGCTCTCCAGTCGGGAGTCGTAAAAAAGTAGCCGCAGCTTGTCGCAATTATGTCCAAGATAGGCTATAATAATATACGGTTGGAGTAATGGCTACTTTGGTGTAAATGCTGTTATTACGGAGGTGAAGGGTATGATCGGTAAAATTGGGCCATTGGAGATAATGCTGATTTTAGCAGTGGCCTTGATAATATTCGGTCCGGCCAAACTGCCCGAACTGGGCCGTTCGATCGGGAATGGATTGAAAGAATTTCGCAAAGCAACAAAGGATTTGAAGGACAGCATTAAGTTTGATGAAAAAGACGGTATCAATTTAGATGAGAACGAGAGTGATAAGAACAGATAGTTCAAATACCGGGTGATGGTTATGCTGCCTATGGCCCGGTTCCCGAAAGTTACCGAAATATTTATTATATGTTACAATTAGCGGGTATACATAAAGCATCTTGATTCTCTACTGAGGAGGATATGTTATGTTTGGTAGAATTGGACCTACGGAGATTATCCTGATTTTAGCTTTAATCTTTTTACTATTTGGGGCCAAAAGGCTTCCAGAGCTGGCCAGGGCTGTTGGAAAAAGCGTGGTTGAGCTTAAAGATGGACTGAAGGGCAACTCCGGATCTGATGAATCAGCCACCCAAAACTCCGATTCCGAAAAATAATGCCGCTGTTTTGACTGAATAGGGTTTAGATAACCCGTTGGGATTTAAACGGCATTGGGAATGCCGGGAGGTATTCAGTAGGGGTGAGTAAAAACAGAGACGGCACTATGCCCATACTTGAGCATCTTGCAGAGTTGCGACTGCGTCTGCTAATTTCAGCAGGCGCTTTGCTTGTAGCTGCTATTATCTGTTTTGCAAATGTTGAGTTAATCCGGGGTATTTTAACCCAGCCCCTTGATGAGCTTAAATTAATCTATCTATCTCCTCCAGAAGCTTTCATGGCTAACTTAAGATTGTCACTGATCAGTGGTTTGATCATATCGTCACCGGTGCTCACTTACCAGGTGCTGGCCTTTGCTTTTCCGGGTTTAACCAGGGGCGAAAAAATATTTTTGATCAGCGTTATTATTGGTTCAGCTTTCTTGTTCATCAGTGGGGTTGTTTTCGCTTATTATGTGGTATTTCCTTTTACACTGCGTTTTTTCTTGCAGTTTGCTTCAGCCGATTTGGAGCCCCTCTTTACAGTTAGTGAATATATTTCATTTTTCCTGTCTTTCAATTTTGCATTTGGTGCTGTTTTTCAACTGCCACTGGTTACCTGGGCCCTGGGGAAAATAGGGCTTCTCTCGACAGAGTTTCTGCGGCGGCACAGAAAGATTGCCCTTTTATTTATGCTCATTATGTCATCGATAATAACCCCGCCTGATATAATATCGCAGGTTATTATGGTTTTACCGCTCTTGTTTCTTTATGAAGTAGGAATTATCATGGTTATGATTAGTGAACGCAAGCGTTTACAGCTGCTTTCAGAGTAAACTGCAGTTTTGGCTATTATTCAAGGGGTGGGTATTTGAACGAATACAACTGGGTAAAAAATGAGCATCATGGGGCGGTAATTCTCGCCGGTGGTGATAGTAAAAGGTTGGGACAGGCAAAGGCACTGCTTGATTTTCAAGGCCGGACCCTTATTGAATTAATGGTTACCTGCCTGGTTGAATATTTCGATCAAATAACCGTGGTAACCGATAAACCGGACCTGTATCATCATTTGCCGGTCAAGTTAACCTCGGATATTATAGTCAATGAAAAGAAAAGTCCTCTGCGTGGTATACATGCCGGTCTTAGCGTATCAGAGCTGCCCCATCAGTTTTTCACAGCCTGTGATATGCCATTTTTGAACCTGGAGCTCATTGATTACATGTCTGGTTTTGCCCTAAAATACGATGCTGTTGTGCCGTGTATCGGGGAATATTTCCAGCCCCTGCATGCATTTTACAGCCGGACTTGTATTGATGTAATTGAAAACCAGTTTATGAAGGGGCACTTTAAAGTTGCCGATTTTTACGAACATATAAGAGTCAAATATATTGGTCTGGATGAAATATTGCGTTTCGATCCTGCCCAGGAATCATTCATAAATATAAACAGATGGAGCGATTATGAGTACGCTTTAAAAGTATTTGCCGAAAAGCAAAGGACCTGTTTAAACGGAGGTGAAGAAATATGAAACTGCCTGATTATGTCGGTCCCCTCGCTTATGGTCTAAAAATGGGCGTGATATTGCCGGGAATGGACATCGTGAAAATGATTTTTGACCACCTGATTACCTGTTACAGGGATGGTCTGCTTGGCGATAATGATGTTGTTTGTATAACCGAATCGATTGTGGCTCGTGCTCAAAATAACTATATTACCGTTGATGATATTGCCCGGGAAATAAAGGACAAAATGAGGCTATCTGATCAGGACAGGATTGCGGTAGTTTTTCCCATTGCCAGCCGAAACCGATTTTCAATGATTCTAAAAGGGATAGCCAGGGCTGTCCCCAGTGGTGAAGTAGTAGTACAAATGTCATATCCGAGCGACGAAGTCGGCAACAAAATTGTTGATGAAGATTTTATTGAAGGGTTGGGTAAAGATCTGATTACTTTTGAAGATCTGGGCAACCGAGAATTTAAGCATCCTCTTACAGGAGTAGACTATATAAAACTTTATCACGATATTATCAGGGAAGAAGGAGTAAAGCCAAAAATATTTCTATCCAATGACCCTTTGCATGTCCTGAAATTTTCACCTGACGGGATTATTGCTGCAGACATTCATACCAGACAAACGACAAAAAAAGTGCTCAGCAGCAGATTTGAAAATTGCATAACTCTTGACCAGGTATGCACCGAAGGGGAGGCATATTCTGAATGGGGCTTACTTGGCAGCAACATGTCATCAGGCGAGAGGTTGAAGTTAGCACCCCGGGATGGAAAGGAAGTAGTTAACCTTTTACGCGACAAAGTAAAAGAAGAGCTGGGTATTGACATCCAGGTAATGATCTATGGTGATGGGGCATACCTTGACCCTTCCAGCAGAATATATGAGCTTGCCGATCCCCAGGCGGCTTTTGCTGCTACGGATGGGTTAAACTGTATTCGTGAAGGAGTTAAGTATAAGTATCTTGCCGATCAGTGTTTCCATGAAAAGAAGCTTAATGCAGAAGAGATTGAAGCTTTTATCGCTGACAGCAGTCAGGTTAGTTTTTCTGAAGACAGTATTGACAGGGAAGGGACAACACCACGGCGTATGGAAGATGTGCTGGCCAGCCTGGCAGATTTAGTTAGCGGTTCGGCTGATGCCGGAACTCCTGTAGTTGTGGTTAAAGGCTTTCTTGGTTAGCAATCCGGGATATAAGTAAGGGTAAGCAGGATTTCACTTATAAGTAAGAAAGAAGGCTTAAACCAGGCTCATTTTGTCCTCGTGTTAATTAACAGGTTTGCGCAAGATAACCAAAGGGGTTACGATTATCAGAAATAAAGCCCAGACAGCCGGAAAGTAGTCTCCATAAAGCACATATAAAGTATCACGGGTAGTTAGATCCAGGGGCAAGTTAAATACAGCAGCTTCGTTTTTTCCGGATCGAAATAATTCTTCTCCACGGTGATTAAATGATATTGTGATTCCGCTGTTCGCTACCTGGGTAACGCCTACTCCCATTTCAGCTGCTCGAATTGCTGCAGCCTGGGCATGCTGTTCCAGGCCGATTGATTCGCCAAACCAGGCGTCATTGGTCAGGATAAAGAGGTGGCGGCTTTCTTTTTTCGCAAATAAGCGGGTGTGATCTCCGAAATATGATTCGAAGCAGATTGCCCCTCCCACTGGAACTCCTCTAAGATCAAAAACAGTAATTTCTTCACCTGCAGAATAACTGCCGAGTAATAAATCTAACTCCAGCACCCGGTTTAACAACTGTTCCATGGGAAAATATTCCACAAAAGGGACAAGGCGATGCTTATGGTATACAGGAATTTCTTCCTGGCCTTTGTAATAAAGGGTGATTGAATTATATAGCAAGTCTTGTTCTCTAACCCGGGCTCCGTAGAGCACACTTACTTCATATTTCTCTGCCAGTTTTATAATCGAGGGATGATGCTCCCTTTTTTCTGAGAAATCTAACCTGGCTACAGTTTCAGGCCAGACAACAAGATCAATTTCAGCTTCGTCGGCCAGGGCCTGTTCTGTTAAATTACTGTATAGTTGAACGACATCTTCCTGACGGCCGTCAACTACGTGCTCAGGATGACTGTTGCCCTGTATTAGGCTCACAGACAGTTTTTCTTCATCCTTATGGACAGGTAAAAGCTCCGGAACTGTAAGGCCTGCCAGCAGCATGATTAAAAATACTGCTGTAAGTGCATACCTTCCGGTTCCCTGCAGCTTGTTCATCAATATGAGCAGAATCAGGGTTTGGAAAAAGACAATCAGAAAAGGTAGCCCCCAGTATCCATATATAGATGTAATGTTGAGAAACAGGGGGTAGTTCCACTGAGTATAGCCCAGGTACCCAACATTATAGGCAAGAAAGCTTAAGGAGCGCAGGTACTCAGTTAACAGCCACAGTGAGGGCACGGCCAGGGCAGTGAACCAGGCTTTCCCGGCCCGGTTTAACAGGGAAGTGAACAAACCAAATACAGCGCTGAAGAGGCTGATATAGGCAACAAGACTAATCATCGCAATGACAGCCAGGTAAGCAGGCAGGTATGGGAAAAGGACGTGGGACAGATATAGGTTTACATAAAAATGAAGTGGAAGCCCAAATATAAAACCAGCCCAAA
>SKZS01000094.1 GCA_007127255.1 Syntrophomonadaceae bacterium
ACCTGATTCGCATTTTTAACTTGGATCTCTTGGCATCTTACCCACCCCTGATTAACATGGCACAGAAGAAAGAAAAGGACAAGAGAAACGTCCCCCTGTCCTTTCCCCTTGTCCTTCATGGCTTGTTGTAATAGTTGGTGACGGGGGAGCTGGCATAGCACCAGTTCACCTGATTAGCGCGTGTATTTGCGAAAACCGCTTACCAGGGCTTGCTGGGGCAGCTTTTCTAGCTGCTCACCGGGTATATCTCCGGGGCTCAAGCACGTAACTCCGCGTGGGCGCAGTATTTTTACCCGGATAGCTTCCATGATACGGGAAAGGTCCAGATCCTTTATACACCTGGCCCCGCAGGTGAAGCAGGAGGCACAGATCCAGGGGGTTTTACTGTTCAAAAGTTTCTCTTCTTGCCCCAACTGCAGGTAGAGTAATACCTCACGGGGGTGAAGGTCCATGGCAGAAAGAACCGGGCACCCGGCGGTACATTTCCCGCACTGTATGCAATTATAAAAGTCCTGACCGCTTCTTTCCATAATTTCGCTGTGAAGTTTTCTACCTGTATTATCCTGCTTTTGCATTAGCTTATAACCTCCTGCACTTCCAGGTTTAATGCCTCTGCCAGAGGCTCGCTGAAATAGGATATCTTTATTTTCCCTTCCTTAGCAGCGGGTGTTTGCTCCAGGTTGTAGAGGCAAAGGGGGCATGCGGTGGTCAACTCTTCCGCTCCATATTCCATCGCCATTTCAACAACATTGTTTGAAGTGTCTTCCATAACCTGCTGCTCTGTTACTGCAAGATATGCCCCACAGCATTTGTTTCGAAAGGGAAAGGTGATCACTTCCGCTCCCAAAGCATCCAAGAAATCTTCCATGATGCGAGGTTTTTCCGGATCGTCAAAGGCCATCTCTTTGGCCGGGCGCAGCAGCATGCATCCGTAATAAGCCGCCATGCGGCGCCCCTTGAGGGGAGTTTTAATCTTTCCTTTCAGCGCTTCCCAGCCCAGTTCATCTCGCAAAAGTTCAAGGTAGTGGATGACCGGTGTTCCGCCGGGGTATTCCTCCTCCAGCTGGCTGCTTATTTTATCTCTGGCATCTTTATCTGCGGCAAGCCTTATTGCGGTGCGCTTGAGCACGTGATGGCAGGCGGAACACAAGGTCACGACCGACCTATCTTTAGCCGCAAATAGTGTCCTGGACGGCGAGACCAGGGTTATGAGCTCGTCATCGGTAAGCGGGTAAACCGCACCGCAGCACTGCCATTCGTCAATCTCTTCCAAAGGCAGTCCCAGTTCAGCGGCTGCCAGTAAGGCTGTTTTTTCCATTACGGATGCTGCCTTATCTTTCAGGGTACATCCCGGAAAGTAGAGGTAACTCAAATTTTACACCTCCAGGGTTTTGTTGAAAATTGCTATGACTCTTATTTAATTCATCATTACACGGCAAATATCCTTTTTTAGGATAATGAAAACTTCTCAAAACAAGCCTGTTAAAACCCCAACTACCAAATTCACCTTCATTTTTAAGTTTTTGATCGACACGTTCAGGACCTTCGAATATTTTCACCAGTCTCTGCCGTTCTATTTTGTTATGTTACGTTTTTATTTACCGTTTTTACATGGATGTAATTTAAAAATAATCTGCCTGTAATGTTTTTGTAATCATCAGGCCTTATACTTAAAGCAAGTTAACCCCCTCTTTTTATATATTTCTTAGGGCACAGTAACTATACTGTGCCCTAAGAACTTATTGCTCAATATTTCAAATCGTGCGAGCTACTTTTAATACTCTTCCTCCTCATCATCCCCAATAGTGACAAATATTCCATTAGCTGCAATCTCTAACACTGCACAAGCTCCATATGTCTTCGAACCTTCGATTTCTGCATCTATTACCCACCAGGCACATTCATCTCTGTAACAATCTGAGGCATTACCTTGTGAATCAATCCTTAACGGACACTTCATTGCTGACAACCCCTTTTTAGCAATTAATTAAATATTCAAATCTGATCTCTAATAACCTCTTCAATCTCTCATGATTTTACCAGTTAGCTCTGCCCCGATAAAGTAGACGCGGCAAATAATCAGATATAATAAACCAAACGCTAGGCCCACTATTGGAAACTGAGTCTTCATTTTATTAGCCTTAAACAGATTTTCTATCGTCTCTACATAAAATAATGCTTGAAATTGTTTGTTCTTGATTTCAATTCTAAGCTGACCTTTTGTACCCCCTTCAGGTTGCAAAAACCTTGATCCTAGACATTCAACTGCATTTTATAATTATTTATCACACAGTCTGCCGTCCCTTTGCCCTAAAGTTACCATCTTCCCAATAGATGGGGCAGGATATGCTTCCTCAGCTCAGCGGAGGCGAGAGAACCGGTGAAATGGCCCTTTTCAATTACAGCGACAGGGTGCTTCCCGTAAGATTCTTTTTGCTCTTTCAAACGCATTACCTGATCATAGCTGGCTAAAAGGGGGGAAATATTATCTTCTGAACGCTTTGCAAACTGTTCTTTAAAATCCAGTGTTTCTTCTACCGCGGAACGGTTTTCATGAGCAAGATCTGCAGTCAACTCGCGGTAAATGGAGCTGGTAAAAACATCACTTGGAACTGTTCCGGCCAACAAAGGAATGTAAAAGTCTGCTGAATTGAAAAATGTTCGATGTAAATTAGTAACCCAGCCACCCAGGCTTATCCCTGATAGGACTATCCTGCTTCCCTTTACGGAGATAAAATCAACCAGGGTTTCAACTACCTTGACCGAGGCGATCATTAAAGATGTCAAAGTAGACAATTTCCCGATTTCTCGGAGGTATGTTCTGAAGCAGCAATGATATGGAGCCCTGACCACGATCAGGTTGGCGGGGATATCTTTTTTTACTGAGAGGAAGATCCGCTTAAAGGTATTTTTACCAAAACCATAATTATGAAAAGGACGCTCGTTATTACCGTGGTGATAAATTAAAGTTGGGTAACTATAACCCTTCCACTGGGCGATATAGAATGCGGGATCCAGCTGGCCGATTAGAGTGTTAGCTTGAACCTCGTAGAAACCTTCGCCTTTAATATCGGGATATTTTAAGGTAGTTGTTTTTAAAAGCTCCTCATAAGAAGGACTTTCAATGCTCTCCCGGAACATTTTACTGTTACCGAACATAAATGCTGCCAGCGTTACTGGAAGGCTGTCAATTAAAGCATGTTTGTTCACTGTTTTCTCCCTATTTAAAGTGGTATTTTCTCCGTTTTAAAAGTCTTCTCCTGCGCGCTGACTTCCTATCTCTAAAAAGATTCATTGTTATCACTCCACCCTTAATTTTAAACATGTATTCTCTGAGTATTACCAAATACCTGCCAATGCATTTGAACGGAATTGAAATAATGAAAAAGGAAAGTAAGAAGGTAACGGTAGTAAGAGCAGGTGCTGCAGTAGCAGAATGCACAAAAAGATCGGAGTGACAACAAAAGGACAGGAGAAACGTCCCTTTGTCCCATAGTTCAATGCACTAATCAACTGCCCTATAATTAGATTCTTCAAGTGCTCCAAGCCGATCCTAAATGGTTATTATTCAATTCAGAGGTACTTACGTTTACATGGAGAAATCATTCTGCTAATTCATTTATAAATTCTGGCCAATGGAACTCCTCTACCATTAAAAATGGATCATATTCATATACAAGAAGCTGAATCCTGTACTGCTGGAACCAAAAACTTAATAATATCTATTGTATAATAGAGTTAAAAATAAGCAGATACTGCTTTTTTTTATAGGAGGTACAAAAATGAAGGTTTTATTATTTCTACTTCTATTACTACTTTTCTGTTTTGGATGTGAAAATACAAAAATAGCAATGGAAGACTTGGAAGAAGAGAGTGCTGTAGATCTAGAAACTGATAAAAAAGACCAACCTCAGGCTGAACCGGATGCACAGAAAGATACTTCTGAGTACCTATTTGTTGATGTCCCTTCTTCATCACATTTAAATTTAAGAAGTGGGCCAGGCACTGATTACCATATTATAGATAAATTAAAAAGAGGAATGGAACTGGAAGTTATAGATACTAAAAAAAATCTTGCTGATGAAATATGGCTGCAAGTTATTACAGGTGATAATAAAGAAGGTTGGGTACATAGTGATTATCTTAAAGATGAAATTCAAGAAGAAGTAGACTTAGGTGTTTTAGAATACCTGGGAATGAGCGAAGAAGAGGTTTTAGCGCTATATGGAGAGCCAGACAAAATGCTCGATCTCCAATTCGGTTCAGAGGGTTATTTCTATTTATATAGTGATTTACTAGTATCATTTGTTTTCGCTGGTGGATCTGAACTTGTAAATAACCTTTTTATCTATGAAGGTGCAGAAATTATGGGCATAGAAATTGGTATGACTCTTCAAGAAATTGAAGATGTTTTAGGTAAACCATACGGAAAAGGTTATGATGAATTTTTTTCAAATAGAGCTCGCCCTCCCTGGTATGCATTATACTTAATGGACGAAGATGGAAATCTGGATAACAGTGGAGTTCACCTTTATATTTTTTTTAGAGAAGAAGCAGGACCTTCTGTGATTGGCGATGTGCAATGGAAGTCATTTTGGCAACGATCTGACTAAAGATTTTCAAAGGATTTAATTATTTCTTCAACCGATGGAACCTTGGATTTGTCTATTACAGGAGCGGCAACTGAGATTCTTACCTCTCTACCTTTACTCTTCAGATCAATAGTTTTTTGGTTGCTTCTTCATCTGAGGTTGCAATATCGGAAACTCAGTCGGGGAGAGGTTCCTATGACATAAATGCTTTCACTATACCTATTGATTTTTCACGAAAA
>SKZS01000042.1 GCA_007127255.1 Syntrophomonadaceae bacterium
ATGCCCGAGAGCAGGCCGCCTCGATTGGCCAGCCATGGTTTCCGGGGTAAGCCGACAATCCTGAACAATGTCAAAACTTTTGCTTATGTTCCATTTATTATCAGCCGCGGGGCTGATTGGTTTAAAGGGATCGGAACCGAAGAAAGCCCAGGCACGGCCGTGTTCTCACTGGTCGGGAAAGTGTCCAACACCGGCCTGGTTGAAGTGCCCATGGGTACTACACTGCGCCAGCTAATTTTCGAGGTCGGTGATGGCCTGCCAAACGGTAAGGAGTTTAAGGCGGTACAAATCGGTGGTCCTTCAGGCGGCTGTTTGCCCGAATCTGCTCTCGATGTGCCGATAGATTTCGATTCACTGCATGATGCAGGGGCGATTATGGGATCGGGCGGCCTGGTTGTAATGGATGAAGATGACTGCATGGTGGCGGTAGCCCGTTATTTTCTGGAATTTACCCAGCACGAATCGTGCGGAAAATGCACTTTCTGCCGCCTGGGAACAAAACATATGCTTGATATTCTCAACGACATAACCAGAGGTGAAGGTGATGTCGAAACTCTTGGATTGCTTAAAGAACTGGCCGAAGATGTTCGCGACGGTTCGCTTTGTAACCTGGGCAAGACGGCCCCTAACCCGGTTTTAACAACGCTGGAGTATTTTTATGATGAGTATCGGGCTCATATTGAAGAAGGTCGCTGCCCTGCCCTGGTCTGCCGTAATTTAATCCTTTATTATATTGAACCTCCAAAATGCAGCAAGCTTTGCAATGTCTGTGTGGGCAGCTGTCCTACTGAAGCTATATTTACCAGGGACGACGGTTTAAAAGAAATTGACCAGGAAAAATGTGTTAAGTGCGCTAACTGCCTGAAAGCGTGTCCGCCTGAATATAATGCAATAGTTAAACTTTCACCACCGGTGCTACCCCCTGAAAAGGAGAAAAAAGCAAAATGAGCGAATATGTAACAATAACCATTGACGACCGTGAAGTAAAAGCGCGAACCGGTCAAAAGCTACTATGGGCTGCACTGGAGAATGATATTTATATTCCCCATCTTTGTGCCATTAAAGCAGAAAAGCGGCCCAATGCTTCCTGCCGTCTCTGCTTTGTTGAAATCGAGGGTTTGTCTGATCCTGTTACCTCTTGCAGTAGGACTGTCAAAGAAGGGATGGTTGTAACAACCAGGAGCCCCAGGGTCGATCGCCTGGTGAAAACTGCTTTCGAGCTGCTTCTTTCCGATCATGATCTTAAGTGCAGTGAATGTCCCGCCCATCGCAACTGTGCCTTGCAGACTATAGCTAAAAAACGGGGTTTAAAGCTTCGCCAGAAACGGTTCAAGCCTGTGATCAGGGAGTTTGAACTTGACGACAGCCCGCAGGAGTTTGCTTTTAACCGTAACCGCTGTGTGCTTTGCGGGCAGTGTATTTGGGCTGATCGTGAGGAAGCAAAAATTGGGGCAATCGGTTTTACCGGACGGGGTATAACCAGGGTGGTGACTACTTTTCAGGATGTTCCCCTGGCCGAATCGATCTGCACTCAATGTACACTCTGTGTCGATGCCTGCCCTGTAGGAGCTCTTTATTATAAGGATTCGGCAAAGTAACGCTATTTCGGCCCTATCATACTGGCAGGAATTATAAGCGATGCTATATGTTTATTTTCGTAATAGATGCCTTTAAAACGGGCTCAACCTATACCATCCATTTTTACAAGACCCCCCAAATATGCTATACTTAATGTATAGTCTTCTACCTCGGTAGGAGACAAATAATTTACAGGAGATGACTGTTGATGTCCGGCTTAGTTGCGATATTTGGCAAGAAAAGTGAAGAGTCCGATATGGAACCGCTTATAGAACGAGTTAAGTTCAGAGGAAGTAGTAAAGGGTTACAGGCTGATGAGGATGGGTACGGCATGGCAGTTTTAAGCAGTTCTACCACCGGGGGAAAAAGTGATATCTCCGCAGCATTGGATGGATACATGGTGTTTTCCGAAGAGGAAGGGACGGTTTTACAAGGCGGTGAAGGTGAAACCAGGTTCTGTGATCTGTTTGACAAGGAAGGCCTTTCCTGTTTTGAGAGCATCGAGGGAGAATTTGCTATTGCATACTTTGATGAGGAAGGAAGCCATCTGGTTGCCAGAGATCCATTTGGAGTAAAGCCGCTTTATTATGCAAAAAAAGATGGAACTCTCTATATTGCCCCGGAAATAAAAGCGTTAATCGATCTTGATGTGCCGATTAAAGAAGCTCCGCCAGGCAGTTACCTGGATGATAAAAATGGCTGGGTAAAATATTACAAGGTGCCGCGAATTGAGGAAAATAAAGATCTGACCTTAGAGGAAGCCGAAGAAAAAATGCGCCACCTGCTCTACCTGGCTGTGGAAGAGCGGATTAAGGGCGAAAAAAATATTGGGTTTTATCTCAGTGGGGGTCTGGACAGCAGTATTGTTGCTGCCCTGGCATCGGAAATTTCGCCTGTGCCGATTGATGCTTATACAGTTGGAGTAAAAGGCAGCCAGGATATAGAATATGCTAAAATTGTAGCCGCACGTATTGGCGCCAAACACCATATTTACACTTATAAACTTGATGAAATGCTTGAAGTTCTCCCCAGGGTAATTTTTCATTTGGAATCATTTGACTGTGCTTACGTGCGTTCTTCGATTCCCAACTATATTGCTGCCCGGTATGCCGCTAAAGATGGGCGTAAAGTTATGATGACCGGGGAGGGAGCCGACGAAATATTCGCCGGATACAGCTATTTAAAGACTCTTGATTCTGAGCAGGAGATAACTGACGAAATTGAAGGATTTCTAAAAAACTTAAGTAAAACCGGTTTACAGAGGGTTGACAGGATGAATTCAGCACACGGGCTTGATTGCCGGGTGCCTTTCCTGAAGCCGGCTTTGCTCGAATTGGTACAGCAGTTTCCTCTTGACTGGAAACTGCATGATCGGGAAGAAGACGAGCCTATTGACAAGTGGATTCTCAGGCGTGCTTTTGTGTCAGAATTAGGTTCCAAGGTGGCATGGCGAGAAAAGCAGCAATTCGACCAGGGATCAGGCTCTTCAGATATGCTTACTGCAGTAGCCGAAGAGGCAATCAGTGATGAAGAATTTGCCCGGGAATCATCTGAAGCACCTGTTCCGGTCAGGAATAAAGAAGAATTATATTACTACCGTATTTTCAGGCGTTACTATCCTGAATCGGTGCTGCCGCTGGTTGGCCGCTGGACCAAGACAAGCTAGCTCCGGAAGGAGAGTAGTTATTGAGTCATAAAGCGATTATTTTCGATCTTGACGGAACTTTGCTTGACACTCTTGAGGATTTAGCCCTTTCAGTGAATGCCGTTCTCAGGAGTGAAGGTTATAATGAACACCCTGTTGATAAATATCGTTATTTTGTTGGTGATGGCATTGAAAAGCTCGTTGAAAGGGCTTTTTCTAAACAGGGTGAACAGCGGAAAATTGATTTACAAGCCATGGTGAAGGCAGTAAAAGAAGAGTATGGTCGGCGTTGGTCCAATAATACCAGGCCGTATCCGGGTGTTAAAGAATTACTGGTTTTTCTGGAAGAAAAGCAGATTTCTAAAGCAATATTTTCCAATAAACCCCATGAGTTTGCTCTATTAACCGTTGATACCCTTTTACCGGAATGGAACTTTGTTGAAATTTTTGGTATCGGGCCAGGTATGCCCCGCAAACCAGATCCCCATGGTGCTCTTCAAATTGCAGAAAAGTTGGCATTAAATCCCCGGGAAATTATCTATTTGGGCGATACCGCCACAGATATGGAAACTGCGGTTGCAGGAGGTTTCTATCCTGTGGGTGCTTTATGGGGCTTCAGGACTGCTGAAGAACTTTTGGCAAGCGGAGCCAGAAGTCTGGCTCAAAAGCCACTTGACGTTGCTGACTTTTTTCGGAGGTAGCCATGACATTGAACGCAGCATACCTGGTAGACTTTGACGGGACAATAACAACGGTAGATATATCTTACAAGCTGGCAGTATTTCTAGGGGGCGAAGATTATAAAAATATCGACGATGTCTATCGTCGGAAAAAAATCCCGATTCGTGAGTGGCTGAAAAGAACCGCGCAGGTTTTACCCCATGATATGGATTTGCTTTTATCAAAATCGCTTGAATGGGCCGAAATAAGACCCGGCTTTGGTCAGTTTCTTAAACAGGCCGGCGAACAGGGCAGTCCTGTAATTATTGCCAGTGATGGATTTGGTTTTTACATAGAGCCAGTTCTCAAACGTCATGGGTTTTTGGAGCAGGTTGGATTTATTTACAGAAATGATACATATATTGATTTAAATAATAAACTAGAAGTCAAAACACCTCATGCTCACAGCATATGTACAGTTTGCGGTAATTGCAAAGCTCTTCATGTGGTTAATCTAAAAAAACAGGGCAGACCGGTAATCTATATTGGCGACGGCAGCAATGATCGTTATGGCGCATCATGGGGAGATCATGTCTGCGCACGCGACCAACTGGCTGAATACAGCCGCCAGTATAACTTTGACTATTCCCGGTGGAGCGATTTTTACGATATTCTTGATGTTGGGACGCCCCGGTTGCAGGATCGTTCAGCGAGTTCACTTTGCTGTCCAATGGGCAGCGGGGTAAAAAAGTAATATCTTGTCGGGGTTTTTTAATAACCGGGCAGTGATATGAACACAGTTAACATGAACATAAGAAATTAGTAACTGCTCAGCCCGATACGCCTTGGTTAATGATTAGCCGTGCCTATGGGGACGGTTCGAGCGTCACCGAAGCGAAGCGGAGGTCCGAAGGGCAGACGATGGAACCGTCCCC
>SKZS01000076.1 GCA_007127255.1 Syntrophomonadaceae bacterium
CCGAGGAACGGATCACCAACCTGCACCGCGGGACGTTTCTCTTCGGACTGATCCGAAAGCTCTTCCGAGGCAAAGGTAACCCCGTGAATACCGTCGCGTCCCGTGCGGGCTCCCACCATCACTACTAGATTGCCTGCACCGCTTGCTTTGCCAAGAACCAGGCGTTCTTTGGGCATAACTCCCAGGCACATAGCGTTGACCAGCGGGTTGCCTTCGTAACATGGCTCAAAATAGATTTCTCCCCCTGCGGTCGGAATACCGACACAATTGCCATAACCGCCGATACCGGCTACAACACCTTCAAAAAGATAGCGCCCCCGGCTGCTGTCCAAATTGCCGAAACGCAGGGAATTCAGAAAGGCAACTGGCTGGGCTCCCATGGTATATATATCGCGAAGAATTCCACCCACACCGGTTGCAGCGCCCTGGTATGGTTCGACAGCCGAGGGATGGTTGTGACTCTCGATCTTAAATACTGCGGCCCAGCCGTCACCGATATCAACCACCCCTGCGTTTTCACCCGGGCCCTGGATGACACGCTCGCCTGTAGTCGGAAACAGCTTCAGCAAAGAAAGAGAATGCTTGTAGCAGCAGTGCTCGGACCACATCACGCTGTACATGTTTAGTTCTGTCTCGTTCGGTTCTCGACTGATCTGTTCAACGATCATCTCAAATTCCCGGTCGGTCAAGCCAAGTTTTCTCCATAACTTCTGCTCGGCCATTTATACCACCTCCCGGTTTTGAAAATAACTGATTATTGATTTAAAGATGATTAAACCGTGGCGGGAACCAAGCAGTTTTTCCCCCGCTCTTTCCGGATGAGGCATCATACCCACAACGTTACCGGCCTTGTTGCAGACCCCGGCAATGTTTTCTAACGAACCGTTTGGATTCGCAGAAGGTGTGACATTGCCATTCCGATCTGTATAGCGAAAAACAACCTGGTTGTTTGCCTTCATCTCCTGCAGAATTTCGGGTGGAGCGTAATAGTTTCCGTCACCATGCGCCACCGGCATTTCTAAAACTTTCCCCAGTGATGCAGAGCGGGTAAACGGGAGACTGTTATTTTCAACCCGCACATATACCTGCTCGCATCGAAACTGCAGGTGATTATTGCGATAAAGGGCCCCGGGCAGCAGCCCGGCTTCCGTCAAAACCTGGAAGCCGTTGCAAATACCCAGTACCGTCCCACCCTGATAAGCAAAATCAGCCACGGCCGACATCACCGGGCTGAATCTGGCAATGGCTCCCGAACGGAGGTAATCGCCGTAGGTGAAACCACCGGGCAAAATAATTACATCACACTGCCCGATACTTGTTTCATTATAATGAATGTATTCTACCGGCTGGCTGAGAACATCACGGGCCAGGTGATAGGCATCCAGGTCGCAGTTTGACCCGGGAAAAACAATAACCCCGAATTTCATACACCGGCCTCCTGTAAAGTGTAACTGTAGTCTTCTATTACCGGGTTGCTGAGCAGGCGCCTGGACATTTCCTCCACCTGTAAAGCGGCCTCATCACGATCAGGCGCTTCCAGGCTTAATTCTATATACTTGCCTACCCGCACCTGCCTGACTCGATCAAAACCGAGCGCTTTTAAGGAGTTTTCTACTGCAACCCCCTGGGGATCGAGCACCGCTTTTTTCAAGGTTATTTCCACTTTAGCTTTCCACTGCAGATCCTTCGCCTCCCTCCAATCGGCATAACACTTCGCGATAAGCTTCAACAACTCCGCCCATATCACGGCGAAAGCGATCTTTATCCAGTTTTTCATTGCTGCTGCTGTCCCAGAAACGGCATGTATCCGGGGATATTTCATCTCCCAAAACTATTCTGCCCTGGTGACGCCCAAATTCCAGTTTAAAATCGACCAGGGTAATCCCTTTATCCCGCAAATAGGGAACCATAATCTCGTTTACCCTGAGGGCCGCCTTCTCAATTTCGGCCATTTCTTCCGGGGCAGCCAGTTCCATGGCATAAATGTGGTAATGATTGATCATCGGATCGTGCAGTTCGTCATCTTTCAGAGAAAATTCAAGCACGGTTTTTTTCATTACTGTCCCTTCGGGAATGCCAAGACGCTTGGATAAACTTCCGGCCGCAATATTACGAACGATCACTTCAACAGGGATAATTGTCAGCGCTTTTACCAGCATTTCGCGTTCGCTGAGTTTCTTTTCAAAATGGGTTTCAATCCCGTTTTCTTCTAAAAGACTGAAAAAGATTTCTGAAATACGATTATTCAGAACTCCTTTATCTTCTAGCCGGTCTTTTTTAACTCCGTCGAAAGCCGTGGCATCATCTTTAAATTCCACCAGGACCAGTGAAGGATCGTCGGTGTGAAATATCTTTTTTGCCTTTCCCTCATACATAAACTCACCTTTTTTCAAGTGCCCTCTCCCCTTTACCGCTTACTGTTATTAAATTTTTAGACCACTGTTGATTTTTACCATTAAACCCTTAAAGAAGTGCTGCCGGCTGTAACCCGAACATAAATAAAACCTCTGTCTTTAATAACGGGTCTTTAAAGTCCCAGCCTGCTGTAAATATAATCAACCCGCTGCAGGTAATAGGCGGGGTTGAAGCAATCATCAAGTTTCTCTTCGCCCAGGCGCTCGGCAACTTCTGTTTCCTCCGCCAGCAGCGTTTTAAAAGCGCGGCCGCTCTCCCATGATTTCATGGCACAGCGCTGAACCAGGTCATACGCATTCTCCCTGGACATCCCGCTTTCGACCAACTCCAGTAGCACACGCTGGGAGTAAATTAACCCTCCTGTTATCTCAAGATTGCGCAGATGCTGTTGAGGATTAATATTAAGCTCCCTGATTACCCTGATCATCTGCTGCAAGATATGGTCACAGACAATTGTACTGTCGGGCAGGATTACCCTTTCAACAGAAGAATGAGAAATATCACGCTCATGCCAGAGCGCAACATTTTCTAAGGCTGTACCGGAATAACCCCGCAGTAACCGGGCCAAACCGCATATTTTCTCGCACGTGACAGGATTGCGTTTGTGCGGCATGGCTGAAGAACCTTTCTGGCCCTCGTAAAATGGTTCCTCCATTTCCATAATTTCAGTGCGCTGCAGGCTGCGGATTTCTAAAGCTATTTTCTCTAAAGTAGCGCCTGTTAAAGCGAGAACTCCTACAAACTCGGCATGACGATCGCGCTGTAATACCTGGGTTGATATCGGTGCGGGCTCCAGGCCAAGTTTTTTACACACATACTCTTCAACAAAGGGATCGATATGGGCGAAATTTCCGACCGCACCGGAAAGTTTTCCGACCCTTACCACTTTGGCTGCCCTCGCCAACCTTTCACGATCACGCTGCACTTCGGCATACCAGAGGGCAAATTTTAAGCCCAGGCTGGTCGCTTCGGCATGAACACCGTGAGTTCTGCCCACTGTCGGGGTTTTTTTGTGCCGGAGCGCTTGTTCCTTTAGCGCCTCTTCCAGTTCGGCCAGATTTCCTTCGATCAGATCTGCCGCCTCTCCGAGTATCACTGAAAGAGCGGTGTCAACAATATCGTAAGAAGTCAGCCCATAATGAAAATAGCGGCTTTCTTCACCAAGCGATTCTGCCACGGCACGGGTAAAGGCAACCACATCATGCCTGGTTTCCAGCTCCAATTCCTCTATCCTCTGCACACTAAAGGAGGCATTTTCAGCAATCAGACGGGCGGCATCGCCGGGTATAACACCCATTTCCGCCCAGGCTTCGGCCGCCAGGATCTCCACCTCTAAAAACTTCCGGTAGCGATTCTCAAGGCTCCATATTTTCCCCATTTCAGGGCTGGTATAACGCTCGATCAACTTATATCACCTGCATCAGGTTATTTGTCCTGCGTTATTTTCTCCCGCAGCGCAGTATCTTTTTCTTCGACTTTTTTGGCCAGGTTTTTACGGTAGTTATTCAACTGTTGGCGCAGGTTGTTATCTTCAATGGCCAGCATCTGAACAGCCAGCAATCCGGCATTATAAGCACCGTTGACCGCAACCGTGGCAACAGGAATACCCTGCGGCATCTGCACGATCGAGTAAAGTGAATCGACCCCGTGCAGCGGTTCAATGGCAACGGGCAGTCCTATAACCGGCAGCAAAGTCATAGAGGCGATAACCCCGGGCAGATGGGCAGCTCCGCCGGCAGCGGCGATAATCACTTTCAAGCCGGCATCTTCCGCGCCCCGGGCATAGCGGGCCGTTTTTTCAGGGTGACGGTGCGCGCTTGAAATAACCATTTCCCAGCCGACACCAAACATGTCTAAAGCTTCGGTACATTTACGGACAATTGGCAGGTCCGAATCACTGCCCATTACGATGCCAACTTTAACATCAGGCATGATATCATCTCCCGGTCTGGATTGGATGACAGCAGTCGGAAGCAGACGCCTTCCGGCCATTAAATGACCCGGCCACCGCTTCCAACCGCTTCATCTTCTTTGCACTGACGCAAAATGTTTCTCTAGAGACCTGTATTAACTCCAACCTTTTAATATTTCTGACTGACCACTTATCCCTCTATAGTTCTTACCAGAAAAAGTGAATGAGGGAAACCAGGGCCAGCAGGTATAAAATCCAGTGCACTTCTTTTGCTTTGCCGGCAAATACCTTAACCAGCGGAAAAGCAATAAAACCAAAAGCAATACCGTCGGCAATACTGTAAGCCAGCGGCATGAAAATAATGGTCAGAAAAGCGGGTAGAGCTTCGGTAAAATCATTAAAATCTATCTTCATAACCGAAGCCATCATCATTACACCGACGATAACCAGGGCTGGTGCGGTAGCCTCTGACGGAACCAGCCCGGCCAG
>SKZS01000117.1 GCA_007127255.1 Syntrophomonadaceae bacterium
AAAAAGGAGACAATAATGCAACTACCTGTAGTGCTGCTGGGAGCAAATTTCTATACGGCCCTGGGGGCAATCCGCACCCTTGGACGAAGAGGCATCCCCGTGTACGCCCTTGATTACCATTTTCCCACAGCCTATGCCCTGTCATCACGCTTCGTGACACAGAAGATACTTTGTCCTGATGTTAATATTGACGAGGAAAGCCTGGCAGGTTTTCTGCTTGATTTGGGTAAAAGTTTTACAGAACGGCCGGTCCTTATGGCCACTGCCGATAATTATGCCCTGCTTATATCGCGTTATGCCAGAGACCTTTCTGCTTATTATCTTTTTCCTGACAATAAAGACGGCCTTCTGGAAAATATTATTGATAAGAAAGGCCTCGCTTCCCTGGCGAAGAAACATAATATCCAAATCCCGAAAACTTATATTTTCGATCAAAATTCTGATATAGCTGCTATAACCACCAATATTGTCTACCCCTGTATTATCAAACCGGCTCTCTCTCATAAATTTGTTCGTGTATTCCGCCAGAAATGTTTGTTCATCAACAACAAAGAGGAACTTATCTCTACTTTAAAGGAAGCCCGGGAAAGCGGGCTTGAATTAATGGTCCAGGAGATAATTCCCGGATTCGATGATCGGATGTATGTATTTGATTTTTATGTCAACGGAGACGGCCGGGTGACCCACACGCTTGCCGCTCAAAAGCTGCGTCAATTTCCTATTAATTTTGGTTCGTCAACCCTGACCCACCAGGTATATGATCGTGAACTAATTGAACTGGGGCTTGATTATATTCAAAGAATCGGATACCGCGGCTATGGTGAAATTGAATTTAAACAACACCCGAACAATGGGATGTATTATCTAATAGAAATTAATGCCAGGCTCAGCACTCTTAATGTCCTTTTTGATAAGTGCGGTGTCGAGTTTACATATATCATGTACAAAGACCTGATTGGCGATCCTTTACCTGACTACCACCTTCAAGCAGAGAAGCCCTGGGCTTTTTGGCATGCTTACGAAGATACCTTTAGCATCCTTGCCTACCTGAAAAAGAAACAACTCACTTTAAGCCAAATCATTAAGCCCTGGTTAACACACCGTAAAGCCCATGCAATTTGGGCTGCAGATGATCTCTTGCCGATCTTTTCTTTCGCCCGCTTAATCCTGGCCAAAATAAGCAGCAAACTTGGCCGTATATTTACCCGAAGCTGAAATAAATTTTAATCTTAAAGCAAAGCTAGAACCTTCTCAGGGCTTACAGTTCGATTATCCCCACTCTGAATTATAAGCAGACATTTCAGGGAAGCAATCGCTTACAGGGCTTTACCGTCGGAAGCAAGAAAGCTGCAGCCTTTCTTATTAATAAGTTGAGTCCCGGGAATTCATTTCTATTGCGATTTTTACGTTAAAGGGACGGCCTGTTCAGCCGTCCCTGTTTTAACCTCTCAAGCTTTGTGTTCTTAACCTTCCTCTTGCTGTTCTTTTTTCGACTCGGCTATGACCTGTTCAGCCACCTGGTAAGGTACTTCTTCGTAATGAGAAAACTCCATTGTAAAGAATCCGCGGCCCTGGGTCATAGAGCGCAGGTCGATCGAGTACTTAAACATTTCGGCCATGGGAACCTGGGCCCGAATTTTCTGCAGGCCATTTTCGGGCTCCATGCCCTGTATTTTCCCGCGCTTGCTGTTTAAATCGCCCATGATATCGCCCATATATGCTTCGGGCACAATAACTTCAAGATTCATAACCGGTTCGAGCAGGATGGCATTGGCCTGCTCCATACCTTTCTTAAATGCCTGCGAAGCGGCTATCTTAAAAGCCATTTCGGAAGAATCTACCGTGTGGTATGAGCCGTCAACCAGCCTGACAATGATATCCTGAACCGGGTATCCGGCAACGACGCCGGCCTCCATTGCTTCATTGACACCTTTCTCCACTGCAGGGATATACTGCCGGGGGACTGCTCCACCGAAGATCTTGTTTTCGAAAATCAGACCTTCCCCGGTTTCCGCAGGCTCCATTTCAATGTAAACGTGACCGAACTGGCCCCGGCCTCCGGATTGTTTCTTGTGTTTTCCTTCTACTTTAGCCTGACCCTTGATAGTCTCGCGGTAAGGAACCCTGGGTGTGGAAAGCTCTACTTCCACACCAAATTTATCCTGCAGGCGGTTTACTATAATATCAAGGTGTAATTCACCGAGCCCAGAAATAATCGACTGTTTGGTTTCCGCCCTTCTTTCCAGGTGAAAGGTCGGATCTTCTTCCAGGAAGCGAGCAAGACCACTGCCCACTTTTTCTTCATCGCCCTTGGTTTTAGGCTCTACCGCGAAGGAAATAACCGGTTCGGGGAAATCAAGCTTTGGAAAGACAATCGGCGCATTGCGGTCGCATAGCGTATCGCCGGTTGCCGTTTCCTGGAGCTTGGCCACACAGGCTATATCACCGGTAACAACTTCATCCATACTAACCTGGTTTTTACCGCGCATGGCGAAAACCTGGCCAAACCTTTCATTTATATCCCTGGTTGAATTGTAAACCTGGCTGTCAGGTTGAATAGTTCCGGAATAAACCCGGAAAAAGTTTATTCTTCCTACGTAGGGGTCAGCCAGGGTTTTATAGACGAAGGCCGACATCGGTTCATCAGGACTTAATTTGCGGGTAACCTCTTCCTCGCTGTCGGGCAAATGTCCTTTCAGTTCACCCTGATCAAGAGGCGTCGGAAGATATGTTTTAATCAGATCGAGCAGGGCTTGGGTTCCATAATTACTGGTTCCTGCACTGCAAAGGACCGGGACGATCTTGTTATGCAAAACACCCTGCCGGAGGCCTTTTTTTACTTCATCGTCATTAAGCTGCTCGCCTTCCAGGTACTTTTCAAGTAGGCTGTCATCGGCTTCTGCCACTGCCTCTACCAGCTTTTCGCGCAGTTCTTCAGCCTGGTCTTTTAGATCAGCAGGAATATCTTCTTCCTTTACTGATTTGCCGTCATCAGAAAACATAATTGCCTTCTGGCTGACCAGATCGACTACCCCTTTAAAATCAGCTTCTTTGCCAATCGGCATCTGCAGTGGCGCAACACTGTAGCCAAAATGATCGCGCAGCTGATTGAGAGTGCCTTCGTAGTCAGCATTTTCACGGTCCAGCTTGTTAATAACTACCAGGCGGGGCAGGTTAAAGTCATCGGCGTAACCCCAAACTTTCTCGGTGCCGACTTCTACTCCTGAAACAGCACAAACAACCACTACAGCACTGTCTGCAACCCTTAAAGCCCCTAAAACGTCACCGATGAAATCAAAGTATCCTGGCGTATCGAGCAGGTTTATCTTAACTTCTTCCCATTCGAGTGGAGCAAGACCGACATTAATCGTAACCTGTTTTTTGATTTCATCAGGGTCAAAGTCGGTTGTGGTGTTTCCCGACTCAATTTTTCCCAGGCGGTTTATCGCACCTGACGTAAAAAGCAGCGCTTCGGTAAGAGAAGTCTTTCCGGCACCGCCGTGGGAAATTAAAGCTACGTTGCGAATATTTTCGCTGGTGTACTTCTTCATCCATATGCCTCCTCAAAATCTCCCGACCGGCCCCTCCGGCCGGGTAAAATTGTAATAGCCGCTATTTAAACGTAATACCGGTCAAATTTCAGGTTTAATAAAAATTCGCCACAGTCACGGTTAAACCCTATCATTATCCCAAAAAAATTGCAAATTATATTGGCCCGTTTTAGCAGCCTTCCAGACGGGCTTTAACATATTCAACCAGGCCCCCGCGGCTGATTAATTCCTGCATAAATGGGGGAAAGGGAGCAGCCTGATATTCACGACCACTTTGCAGGTGGGTGATTGTGCCGAGATCAAAGTTAACTTTTAACTGATCTTCGCCGGCTCTAAGCCCGGATAAATCTTCATCGCATTCAAGAATCGGCAGACCGATGTTGATGGAGTTACGGTAAAATATACGGGCAAAACTGCGGGCAATCACGCATGATATTCCGGCTCCTTTAATTGCCAGAGGTGCATGCTCACGTGAGCTGCCGCAGCCGAAATTATTCCCGGCCACAATTATATCACCGTTTTGAACTAAACCGGGAAAGTCGGGTTTTATATCTTCCATTAAATGTGCAGCCAGCTCCCGCGGTTCCGTCGTACTCAGATAGCGGGCGGCAATAATTGCATCGGTGTCAATATTATCACCGAACAACCAGATTCTTCCCTGCAGGATCATGACAATACCTCCCCTGGGTGAACAATGGTGCCTGCGACTGCTGATGCAGCGGCTACTGCCGGACTGGAAAGAAATACTTCGCTTTCCGGGTGGCCCATCCGGCCTACAAAGTTGCGATTTGTTGTAGCCAGGGCCCTTTCCCCCCTGGCCAGGATGCCCATATGTCCTCCCAGGCAGGGTCCGCAGGTCGGTGTGCTTACGGCGGCCTCAGCATCAATAAAATCTGCCAGCAGGCCCTCATCCATGGCCTGGCGGTATATCTGCTGGGTAGCAGGTATAACCAGCAGTCTTAAACCTTTTTTGATTTTCCTGCCCCTGATAACTGAAGCGGCAGCACGCAGGTCATCAATGCGTCCGTTGGTGCAGGAACCGATCACAACCTGGTCGAGCTTCACTCCTTTTGCCTCAGAAACGGGGTAAACGTTATCTGGAGAAGGAGGGAAAGCAACCTGGGGTTCGAGATTACTTACATCGTATGTATACCTTTTTTCGTAAACAGCATCCTGATCGCTGTATACCGATGTGTAAGCCTGTGCAACCCGACCTTCAAGGTAATCGAAGGTAATCTGATCAGGCTGCATGTAGCCGCACTTGCCACCTGCTTCTATAGCCATGTTAGCCATAGTTAAACGACCGTCCATGGGCAGTGTATCTATTGCCGTGCCGGCAAACTCCATGGCCCGGTAGCGAGCCCCGTCTACGCCAATATCTCCGATTGTTAGAAGAATCAAGTCCTTACCGCTGACCCATTCAGGAAGGTGCCCGCTATATTCAAAGCGGATTGTCGGCGGAACCTTGAACCAGGCTTCACCGCTGGCCATCGCCGCAGCCAAATCAGTGCTGCCAACTCCGGTGGCAAAAGCGCCAATAGCCCCGTAAGTGCAGGTATGTGAGTCAGCGCCGATGATAATCATGCCCGGCCTGACAAGCCCCTGCTCCGGCAGCAGGGCATGTTCAATACCCATCCTGCCGACTTCAAAGTAATATTTGAGGCCGTAATCTTCGGCAAAACGGCGCAGCACAAGGGCCTGTTCTGCTGCTGCAATATCCTTATTTGGCGTAAAGTGATCGGGAACCAGAACAATTTTTTCTGGATCAAAAACCCGGTCCAGGCCAAAGCGTTTAAATTCTTTTATTGCAACCGGGGCAGTTATATCATTACCCAGCGCAAGGTCTACTTTGACATTAACCAGATCGCCCGGCGACAACCTGTCTTGTTCCACCCTGGCAGCAAATATTTTTTCCACCATAGTCATGCCATTGCCATAACTCATCATCCACCATCTTCCCCTGATATGTTCTGCCTGATCTTTAAGCTTCTTTCGTTATTTTTGACCCACGCAGTAAAGCCACTTTGCCGGTACGAACAATCTCCAAAATCCCATAATGTTCCAGGAGCAAGTTGATCGCTTCCATCTTCTCTTCGTTGCCGGTTATTTCTATAACCATCGAATTGGGAGAAACATCAACCACTTTTCCGCGAAAAGTTTCTACGATTTGCTGTATATCGCTGCGGTTGCCAACTTCAGCCCTCACTTTGATCAACATCAGCTCACGCATCACAGAAGGTTCTGCAGACAGGTTGCTAACCCTGATCACATTAATCAGTTTATGAAGCTGCTTCATAACCTGCTCAATCAGGGTCTCGCTGCCCTCCACGGTGATAGTCATTCTAGAAATGCCGGGAGTTAGTGTTTCGCCTACGGCAATATTTTCAATATTAAAGCCCCGGCGGCTGAAAAGCCCCGATACCCTGGTTAATGCACCCGGTTTGTTTTCAACAAGCACTGCTAAAATGTGCTTCATTCCTGATCACCCCCGATTATTATATCGTTGATTGGATGGTTTGGCGCTACCATAGGGTATACATTTTCCTCGGGGGCAACTATAAAATCGATCAGGACCGGACCTTTGGTATTTAAAGCCTGTTCGATTGCATCAGTTGCTTCCTTATTATTGGCAGCCCGCAACCCTTTTGCCCCGTAGGCCTCAGCCACTCTGACAAAATCAGGACTGCCTTCCATGGAGGTATATGAGTAGCGCTTATCGTAAAATATATCCTGCCATTGGCGGACCATGCCCAGGTATTTGTTATTTATAATGGCAATTGTAAGATCGATGTCATTATGGACTGCTGTAGCCAGCTCTTGTATATTCATCTGGAAACTACCGTCACCGCTTATACAAATCACTTTTTTATCGGGAGCAGCAAGTTTTGCGCCTATTGCCGCGGGAAATCCATAACCCATGGTGCCAAGGCCTCCTGATGTAAGAAATGTACATGGTTCCCGGACGATGAAGTGCTGGGCAGACCACATTTGGTGCTGCCCCACATCTGTGGCTACAATTGTGTTCTTACCGCTTAACCTGCTGAGCTCTCTGATTACAAACTGGGGCTTTAGACCTTTATCGTCAGAGCATGCACCAAGTGGCATGGGGTATTTTTCCTGCCAGGTGTAGATCTGTTTTAGCCAGTCAGCTGTATCGCCTGGACGCAGTTTTCTAACAAGCTCTTCTAAAACAAGCTTTACATCACCAACTATAGGAATATCAATAGCTACATTTTTCCCGATTTCAGCAGGATCTATATCTATATGAATAATTTTTGCGTTTTTGGCAAATGATTCGATTTTGCCGGTAACCCGATCATCAAAACGAACTCCTGTTGCAATAATCAGGTCGGCTTCAGTCAACGCATAGTTGGCGGTAACACTGCCGTGCATGCCGGGCATGCCGAGGAATAATGGCTTGTCTCCCGGATAAGCGCCCAGGCCCATCAGGGAAAGGATCACCGGGATCTGTGCTGTTTCCGCCAGGTCACAAAGGGCGGCTGAAGCTTCCGACCTGATTAAACCGCCTCCACCGAAAATCACCGGCTTCCTAGCATCGCGGATTGCTTTAACTGCACGGCTGACCTGACCGACATGGCCTTTATATGTAGGCTTATAACCGGGAATATCGCATTGACAATTGTAGTCAAAATATGCTTCCTGATCAAAGATATCTTTTGGTACGTCAATTAAAACGGGCCCTCGCCGTCCGCTGGAAGCAATGTAAAAAGCTTCTGACAGTATCTCGGGCAGCTCTTCTATGTTCTTGACCAGGTAATTATGTTTGGTGACAGGAATAGTAATACCGGTAATATCGGCCTCCTGGAAAGCATCGGTGCCAATAAAGCTTTTCGGAACCTGCCCGGTAATTATGACCAGCGGTACAGAATCCATATAAGCATTAGCAATACCTGTAACCAAATTGGTGGCTCCGGGGCCGGAAGTGGCAAAAACCACCCCTGGTTTTCCCGTTACCCGGGCATAACCATCTGCCGCATGAACCGCTGCCTGTTCATGTCTGACCAAAAGGTGTTTAATTGGATCATCATAAAGCTGATCATATAAAGGCAGGACAGCGCCTCCCGGAAAACCAAAAACGATCTCAACACCCTCTTTATGCAGAGCAGATAAGATCATAACCGATCCTTTAGTAAGTTTTTTCTTCATAAGAAATCACCTATCTCCAGTGTTTATTCCCGAAATTATTTTTCGTCCAAAACAGCTCCACTGCCGGCCGAAGATACCTGCCGGGCATACCGTTTTAAATAACCGTGATTAATTTTTGGCTCCGGAGCCTGCCAGTTTTCTCTACGTTTTTGCAGTTCATCTTTCGATACCTTTAACTCCAGGGTATGCCCGGGCAGATCGATCGATATTAAATCTCCATCTTCAACAAGGCCTATCGCCCCACCTGCAGCTGCTTCAGGAGAAACATGTCCAATTGAAGCTCCCTTGGTCGCCCCGGAAAAACGCCCATCTGTAATAAGAGCAACTTTATCATCAAGGCCCATGCCTGCAAGAACTGAAGTCGGCGCCAGCATTTCACGCATACCCGGGCCGCCGCGCGGCCCTTCATAACGAATCACAACAACGCATCCTTTTGTTATGTGGCCATCATTAATTGCTTGAACGGCACTTTCCTCACTTTCAAAAACCCTGGCCGGGCCTGTAAAGTTCTGCATCGAAGAGGATACCGCACCCTGCTTGACTACGGCGCCTTCAGGCGACAGGTTGCAAAAAAGAACGGCTAACCCCCCCTGGGGACGATAAGGTTCTTCCACACTTCGAATTACCGACCGATCGGCGACAGCGGCTTCAGATGCATTTTCGGCAATAGTTTTGCCTGTAACAGTAAGCAGGTCAGGATTGAGCAGTTCCGCTTTGAGCAATTCGCCAATCACAGCAGTGACCCCTCCTGCTCTACCCAGATCTTCTATGCGATCAGGCCCGGCGGGACTGAGCAGACAAAGCTGCGGGGTACATCTGCTGATTTCATTAACCCTGTTTAAATTCAAGCTAAAACCACACTCATGGGCAAGGGCAGTTAGGTGAAGCAGGGTATTGGTCGAGCACCCCAGGGCCATATCTACAGCCAGGGCGTTGTCAAAGGCTTCGTTAACCAGGATCTTATCTGCGCCAATACCTTCGGTTAACAAATCCATAATCCGGATTCCCGCTTCTTTAGCCAGCTGGATACGATCAGCACTAACTGCAGGAATAGTGCCGTTGCCGGGTAGAGCCAGCCCCAAAGCCTCTGCCATACAGTTCATTGAATTAGCGGTAAACATCCCGGCACAGGAACCGCAGCCCGGGCAAGCTTTATTCTCCATATCTGCAAGTTTTTCTTCAGATATGCGTCCCGACTGAACCGCCCCAACTCCTTCAAACACGCTGCTTAAATCGATTTTAACGCCGTTTTGCACACCAGCCAGCATCGGGCCTCCACTTACCAGGATCGAGGGCAGCCTTAACCTTGCCGCGGCCATCATCATACCGGGAGTTATTTTGTCACAGTTAGTAATAAAAACAAGGGCATCAAAACAATGAGCTTCAACCATCAGTTCTATACTGTCGGCCACTACTTCACGGCTGGCCAGTGAATAATGCATTCCAGAGTGATTCATGGCAATACCATCGCAAATGGCTATGGTTGAAAATTCAATTGGTGTACCACCATTTATCCTTATGCCGGTTTTAACCGCTTCAGCAATGCTATCAAGGTGAACGTGGCCGGGGACTATCTCATTTGCGGAATTGACAACTCCCACTAACGGTCGGTTAAGCTCTTCGGGGTGAAAACCGGAGGCCCTAAAAAGAGAACGATGCGGGGCTCGATTGATGCCCCTGGTTACCTTATGACTTCGCATGATTTAAACCTCCTAAAAGCCGGATTACAAAATTTTGAGAATTAGGATTGTGCATAAATAGATTCTGAATTAATAACACCCGAATCATAAAATACTGAAATGAACCTGGATCTCCCAATAAAAGCTTACCATATGAAATATCATCTTACTTGCTCTTTTTACTTGTTTATTTCAGCTGAATCCCGATTCTGAATTTATTTTCTAATTTACAACCTTTTGCCCCTAAACCCTGGTTACAGCGGGGTTCCCTCGCTTTGGGTCAGTTCCCGGAATTTATCCATCAGGAGAAGGGTAATCGGACCGGGCTTCCCGGTTCCTATAGTACGCATATCTGCCTCAATGACGGGGATAACTTCCGCCGCAGTCCCGGTAAGAAAACATTCATCTGCAACGTAAACATCATGACGGGTAAAGGGCGCTTCTTCTAAAGGAATGCCTTCCTGTCTTGCCAGGTCAATCACTGCTTCCCGGGTTATACCGACCAGGATCCCGAGATATGGCGGGGGAGTGATCAACTTGCCTTTGCGGTATATAAATATATTATCACCGGTTCCTTCACAAACATAACCCTGACTGTTAGTCATCAAGGCTTCCAGAACACCCGCCCTGTTGGCCTCTATCTTGGCATGTATATTATTCAGGTAGTTGAGCGATTTTAGCTTTGGATCGAGGGCATCTGCAATGTTGCGGCGTGTAGCGACGGTAACTACGGTAAGGCCTTGCTCATAGAGCTCTTCCGGGTAGAGAACAATTTTATCAGCAATGATAACCACCTGGGACTCTTTGCATTTACGCGGATCGAGGCCGAGATCACCAACCCCTCGGGAAACAACCAGCCTGATATAAGCATCTCTCAACTTGTTAGCATTGACAGTATCAACTACGGCCTGAATCATTTCCTCTTTGCTGTAAGCAATCGGCAGCATAATAGAATGAGCCGACTCATATAATCTCTGTACATGCTCCTCCAGCTTAAAAACCCGTCCATTATAAGCCCTGATTCCTTCAAATACTCCATCACCATAAAGGTAACCGTGATCAAAAACTGAGATAACCGCCTCGTTCTCCGGAACCAATTTACCGTTCATAAATATAACCCGGTTCATCTGGATCGCCCCTTCATTTATAGTGTTTAAAAGTATAAAAATACCCCCCGCCCAAAGGGGCGAAGGGACTTCCTCCGCGGTACCACCCTTTTAATGCTCTCTCGTAAACATTAAATATACTACCTCTCCATGATCATGATAACGGTATCAACCCGGCCCGGTCTACTTTAGTTTCAACCGGACGGCTCCGGACCGACTTTCGGCAATAATCCTTACCGGTTTTCAGCTACCCCGGTTCTCTTAAAAAGTTATATTGCCTACTCCTGCCCTTCTTTGCCTTTACATTTAAATATTGCTTTTAATTATAGCCGCCAGGCTATCTAGTGTCAACAATTTGAGCCTGATTTGGTTAGGATAATAATCCTAGTAATCCTTTTCCGGCTCCCCGGGACGGACAGCCTATCCTGCCGGATAAACGATGTTAATTTCATCGCGCCAGATCAAGGTTTCATCGACCGAGAATAAAGAATCGAGCATTAGATTGTTTTGCTCGTTTGGCAGTCCTGCAACCCTGTTGACAGCTTTACCCCTGCTGCAGCTGCTGTTCAGTTGCAGCGGAGGCAGTAAGCCTTTACGTCTTTTAAAGAAGTCGATCGCCACATTTGGAAAAATTATATAGGAGAGTATGTCCTCATCCTGTTCAATATATTCTTCAACTTCTTGCCTTGCTTCTGCCAGCTGTGGTTTAAGCATATCTGCCGGTCTGCCTGTAATTGGCTTTTCGTCTTTGAGGACACGCGTTAAAAGATCTTGATTTATCTCTCCAGGTGGTTTCCCGTACTGACCACGCAGGTAGTTCTTAACTTCTGTTGAAACCATTTTATAGCGCTCACCTGTAAGAACGTTAGCCACCGCTTGTGAACCAACAATCTGGCTGCTTGGCGTTACCAGGGGCGGATAACCAAGATCAGCCCGCACCCGGGGCACTTCGGCTAACACATCTTTAAAGAGGTGTGTCGCTTTTTGATCCGCAAGCTGTGATGCCAGGTTTGAGATCATCCCACCGGGTATCTGATAACTGAGAACATTAGTATCAACACCCATAACTTCCCGCGGAATATCATATCCACAGCTAATTTCCTGAAAGTGAGCACTGACTTTTGTAAGCAGCTCAAGGTCAAGCCCGGTATCATATTTTGTTCCTTTAAAAGCGGCAACCATACTGTCGGTCGCAGGTTGACTGGCTCCCATAGCAAGGGCAGCATTAGCGGTATCAATAACATCAACGCCTGCTTCAGCTGCTTTCAAATATGCCATCGAAGCCATGCCGCTGGTATAGTGACAGTGCAACTGCACAGGAAGACCCACCTGTTCCTTGAGTTTGCCAACCAGCTCAAAAGCATCAAAAGGCGAAATAAGTCCGGCCATATCCTTAATGCAGATCGAGTCTGCGCCCAGATCTTTTAGATCCCGGCTGACCCTGATAAAGTAATCAAGGTCATGGAACGGGCTGATAGTGTAACTTATCGTCCCCTGGGCATGGGCTCCTTCTTCCTTGGTGCAGTAAATGGCTTTTTCCATATTGCGGAGGTCATTTAACGCATCAAAAATACGAATAATATCTATCCCATTTGCTACTGCTTTTTTGATAAATTCGGCAAGGACGTCATCGGGGTAATGACGGTAACCGACTAAATTCTGCCCGCGCAGCAGCATTTGTAACCTGGTGTTTTTAAGATATTTGCGAAACTGGCGGAGGCGATGCCAGGGGTCTTCATCAAGATAACGCATGCAGGCATCAAAAGTGGCCCCACCCCAGACCTCGAGAGAATGATATCCGATTTGATCCATAAGCTCCAGCACAGGCAGCATCTCACTCAGGCGCATCCTGGTTGCCAGAAGCGATTGGTGGGCATCGCGAAGCGAAGTGTCAGTAATGCCAATTTTTCTTTTTTCAGCTGTCATAAAGAAAACCACCAATCAAAAAGTGTCAATATTTATGGATTAGGATTATTTCTTTAACATTAATCAAGGGCGATTAAGTTAACAACTCTATCGCTATGATCCAACCTGATCAGGGTTACACCGCGTGCATAACGACCCATCAGGGAAACCTTATCAACACGCTGGCGATTAACCACGCCGCGGGCGGTAATGATGATAAATTCTTCTTCATCGCCACTTAAGACAACAAATACTGCCAGGGGCCCGCTGTGCGAGGTCGTCTTCATCCCAATCATGCCCTTTCCACCGCGGCGATGGGAGCTAAATTCACTAACTCTGACTCTTTTGCCAAAACCTTTTGCCGAGGCAATCAATAACACCTGATCAGCGGTGATGAGGTCTGCACCGATTACCCTGTCTTCAGGCCCCAGGGTTACTGCTTTAACACCCCTTGCAGATCGACCCATTGAACGAACCTGGTCTTCAGGAAAGCGGACAAAAAGCCCTGCACTCGTTCCGACAATAACTTCTTTTTGACCATCAGTAAGACGAACAGCGATCAGTTCGTCTTCAGCAGTCAGGCTGAGAGCGATAAGACCACTTTTACGGGTATTCCTGTATTCTTTAAGAGAGGTTTTCTTGACCATGCCCCGTGCCGTAATCATTAACAGATAACGATCATCACTGAATTCACTAATCGGCAGGGTGGCCGTAATATATTCCTTTTCTTCAAGGGGCAGCAGGTTAACCAGGGCGGTACCACGCGATTGCCGGCTTGATTCAGGAACTTCGTGAATCTGCAGCAGATAGACTTTGCCCCTGTTGCTAAAGCAAAGCAGTTTATCATGGGTTGAAGCCACATGGCATTGCTCTACACAATCATTTTCACGGGTCTGAATACCAATTACGCCGCGCCCTCCCCGATGTTGACTGCGATAAGTAGTTAAAGGCAGTCTCTTTATATAACCACGGTCAGTCAGGGTTACGACAACATCTTCCTGGAAAATCAGGTCGGTTAAAACAACATCTCCTTCGTCGGCCACAATCTGGGTGCGGCGGCTGTCGCCATGTTTTTCCTGAATAACCTCCAGTTCATCTTTTATAATTTTTAAAACAAGCCCTTCATCTTCAAGAACCTTGCGCAGGTAAGCAATTCTGCTCTGCAGATCCTTTTTTTCTTCGACCAGTTTGGATATCTCAAGCTGGGTAAGGCGCTGCAGGCGCATATCAAGGATCGCCTGGGCCTGTTTTTCAGATAAACCAAGCAGGTTCATTAACCCCTCGCGGGCAGTATGAACATCTTTTGAACCTCTAATCAGGGCGATAACTTCATCAAGTTGATCAAGGGCAGTGAGCAGACCCTCAACTATATGCATCCTTTCTTCAGCCCGCCTTAAATCGTATTCCGAACGGCGCCGAATCACTTCTTTTTGATGCTCCAGGTAATAAGCCAACATCTGCTTTAAGTTTAAAACCTGGGGCTGACCGTCTACCAGGGCCAGCATAATAATGCCGAATGTTTGCTGAAGAGAGGTATATTTATAGAGCTGGTTAATTATAACCTGCGGGTCGTAATCGCGCTTGATTTCTATAACTATGCGCACTCCTGAACGGTCTGACTCATCGCGCAGGTCAGTAATCCCTTCCATTTTGCGCTCTTTTACAATCTCGGCAATTTTCTCAACAAGTTTTGACTTGTTCTGCTGATAGGGCAGTTCGCTGATAATAACCTGGTTGCGACCTTTTTCTTTCTTTTCGATCCGGGCAACGCCGCGAATTTTAATAATCCCCCGTCCTGTCTTGTAAGCAGAATATATTCCTTCCTGACCGACAATTATTCCACCGGTCGGAAAATCGGGGCCTTTGATATAATCCATTAAATCAGTTATCGCTGCCTCAGGATAAAGTATTAAATGTTTAATTGCCTCAATCAGTTCGTTCAGGTTGTGAGGAGGAATATTTGTAGCCATACCTACAGCAATTCCTGATGACCCGTTAGCTAAAAGATTGGGAAAGCGCGATGGCAGGACAACCGGTTCTTCAAGACTTTCATCAAAGTTAGGCCTGAAGTTTACTGTCTCTTTTTTTAAGTCGGTGAGCAGTTCTCCGGCAATAGAAGAAAGGCGTGCTTCTGTATAGCGCATGGCCGCAGCTGAATCACCATCCTGGGAGCCAAAATTGCCATGCCCGTCAACAAGAGGGTAGCGGGTAGAAAAATCCTGGGCCATCCGTACAAGGGTTTCATATAAAGCAACATCGCCATGAGGATGGTACTTACCCAAAACTTCACCAACAATCCGAGCGGATTTTCGGTAAGGTTTATCGGGGGTAGATCCCATTTCAGCCATAGCATAAAGAATCCGCCGGTGGACAGGTTTTAAGCCATCTCGCACATCCGGCAGAGCCCTGCTGACAATAACGCTCATGGCATAGTCAAGGAAAGAAACTTTAACTTCATCATATATATTAACCGGTATTACATTTACTCGATCGACCATGAAGTCTCCTTATAAAAGCAAACATATTTGGAAGGATTTACGCTTGCTAAATTTTATCACATATTTTACTTTCAGAAAAGGAATTATCTGCTGCATCATTTTTTACGTTTTGAACGGCCGGTCTGTTTCGGAACCATTTTCTTTAGAAGTGAGTCCAGCTCCTTTTTGTCCACACCATTAACCTGCCATACTTCCGATCTTTTCTTTTTCCCCCTGCTGATTGAGAGAGTCACGGTGCTCTTCGACCAGCGATATGATAATATTTCGTCCCACTTCCAGAATCCTCGCGAAGTAGAAATGCCTTTTTCCCGTAAAGCAGGCTTTTCGATCTCACGCAGTATAACTGTCAGAACCAGCGCTCCATAAAAAATAGCATAGGTGTAAGGTTCTAAAATCATGCCCTCTGAAGCAGCCGGTATATTTTGCAGATCAAAACGACTCAAAAAATATGAGGCGGCCGTGATAACAATGATTAACATGAACGAATCTGCATTGTAACGGCTGAATAATGCCCGGTTGACCTTTAGCAGCACAGAACCAAGCTGCAGGCGGCGAACATAAAGATAAACCACAACAATAAAAATCAGCAAAATGTACGGAAACATAAGCCTGATCAACAATTATAGTCACTCCCGCTAAATATTTTCCTTCTGTGGATAATTAATGGGTATACCTAATTAAAACATGAAAATGGTTACGGGTAAATAGGCAAAGCTAACCTGGTAACCTTAAGAAGTACCTGTGCCGGCAGTATGCAGCACAAGAATAGTTTGCAAATTGACAGTGTTAAGAAACCTTAACACAAACAAAGAATATGAGGCAGGAGTTATTAGTTCAAATGTTGAATTAGTTACAGCGCAGTTTGTAAAATTTGAAAATATAGAAGCAAGATCCAATAAGGGGGTGGAAAGGCGAAAACAAGATTGATAGTTAGGCCGGTTTTACTGGATAGTATTAATTAAAGGAGGGTCAAAAATGAATAAGAGTAAGAATGTATTTGTACTGATGCTTTTGGCAGTGTTTTTGGTAAGCCTTTTTGCCGTAGCCGGGTGCGATGAAGCAGTGGAACCTGATGTGGACGAACCTGTTGATGAGGTAACCAGGATCAACATGGGAGCTGGCTGGGTAACCGGGGTTTATTATCCGCTGGCCGGGGCAATGTCCCGTATCGCTCACACCAGCATTGACAACATCTCTTTAACAGTCGAGTCCTCCGGCGCTTCAGCCGTGAACTCGAGAATGATCGGCAGCGGTGACCTCGATATGGCTATCGTCCAAAATGATGTTGCTTATTACGCCTACTATGGTGAAGGCGAGGCTTTTGAAGGTAATCCTGTTGAAAATATGCGCGGCATGTTTGTTCTTTACCCTGAGCCGGTACAGTTGGTTGCTGCCGCTGATAGCGGCATTGAATCACCGGCCGATCTGGAAGGCAAGAGCGTAGCATTAGG
>SKZS01000033.1 GCA_007127255.1 Syntrophomonadaceae bacterium
AGCATGAACAACTACCTCCATAAAATCATCAATACTAGCTTAGCAAACGATATTTTAACACATAACTACCGGTTTGTAAAATAAATGAGTAAATTATTAATCTGACATTTACGTGACATTTATAGATTCTTCACCATTTCCCCGGCATAACGAACTGATCGACCTAATTTTTCTTCAATACGTAACAGCTGGTTGTATTTTTCTACCCTGTCAATGCGGGAGGGTGCTCCCGATTTTATCATTCCGGCATTAGTTCCAACTGCCAGATCAGCAATAAAGCTGTCTGCTGTTTCGCCTGAACGGTGCGAAATCATACAGCTATAACCTGCCCGCTGAGCCATAGCGATAGTATCCATAGTTTCACTTAAAGTGCCGATCTGGTTTAATTTAATGAGGATTGAGTTAGCCGTCGACGATTCAATACCTTTTTTCAAGCGCTGCTGATTTGTTACGAAAAGATCATCACCAATGAGCAGAACATCCCGACCAATCGCGTCAGTTAGTGTTTTCCAACCGGACCAATCGTCTTCATCAAGTCCGTCTTCTATGCTGACCAAGGGGAACATCTCAGATAGCCGACGATAGTAATCTGTAAGTTCAGATGCCGAGTAAGACCTGCCCTCCAGGTGATAAGAACCATCGCGATAAAACTCACTGGCTGCAACATCAAGAGCAAGAGAAATATCTTCTCCCGGCTGGTAGCCTGCCGCTTCTATGGCTTCCATAATCAATTGCAGTGCCGCCTCGCTTGATTCCAGGTTGGGAGCAAAACCTCCTTCATCGCCGACATTGGTGTTCAGATCGCGTCTTTGCAGAATTTTTTTGAGGTGATGAAAAACTTCAGTCCCCATTTGAAGGGCCCTGGAAAAACTATTTGCGCCAAGCGGAACAATCATAAATTCCTGAATATCCATGTTGTTATCGGCATGTTCGCCTCCATTGAGGATATTCATAAAAGGAACAGGCATAGTAGAAGCAGCAAGGCCTCCTATATACCGATAAAGGGGCAAATCAAGCATCGCCGCGGCAGCCCTCGCAACGGCCAGCGATACTCCCAAAATGGCGTTGGCCCCAATTCGTGATTTATTTTCAGTGCCATCCAGTTCAATCATCAGCCGATCAATTCCGCTTTGTTCGAGTACATTTTGATCACACAACTCGGGAGCCAGAATCTCATTAACATGGCGAACAGCAGATTTAACCCCTTTACCAAGATAGCGCTGCTCATCTCCGTCACGCAGTTCAACCGCTTCAAATGCCCCGGTCGAAGCACCGGAAGGTACAGCTGCTCGTCCTGCCCAGCCCCCCTGCAGTTGAACATCAACTTCCAGGGTTGGGTTGCCTCGTGAGTCAAGTATCTCTCTCGCTCTTATCGCTTGAATTCTTTCTTCCATGTTCTCCCTCCTTTATTTCTCGGACAGCATGCTTGTTCCAGTCATTTCCTGAGGCTGCTTAATTCCAGCCAGTTCTAAAATTGTTGTTGCAACATCGGCAAGCATGCCTTTCTTCCTGAGAGTATGTTGATCGGAGCTGAGTAGGATGAAGGGAACAGCATTACCACTGTGTGCTGTCAGTGTTTCTCCTTCATTGTTTTTCATCTCTTCAGCATTGCCGTGATCGGCAGTAATCAGCATCTCCCAGCCCCTCTTCAAGGCTTCACCTGCGACAACCCCCACACCCCTGTCAACTGCTTCGACAGCTTTGACTGCAGCGTCAATAATACCGGAGTGCCCAACCATGTCTGCATTGGCATAATTAGCCACAACTAAATGATGCTGATCTTTTTTTATGGTTTCAATTATTCGCTCGGTAAGTTCAGGAGCACTCATCTCCGGCTGCAGATCATAAGTTCTTACATGAGGTGACGGAACCATAATCCGATCTTCACCGGCAAATTTTTTCTCCCGCCCTCCACTGAAGAAAAATGTAACGTGTGCATATTTTTCAGTTTCAGCAATTCTTATTTGCTTCAGGTTGTTGCGGGCATATGCTTCACCAAGAGTCATTTCCAGGTCAGCCAGGGTAAAAGCCGCCGGAAGCGGAAGTGCGCGATTATACTCTGTCATGGTTGCCAGGTGTGGCAACGGAGCACCTGAACCGCGATCGAAGGAGGTGAAATCTTCTTCTGCCAGGGCCCTGGTGATCTGCCGGGTCCGATCCGGCCTGAAGTTGAAAAATATCATACTGTCTTCCGAGCACACCGTTGCCAGAGGATTTTCTTCCTGGTCAACCAGCACTGTGGGCTGAACAAATTCATCTCCTTCGCCGCGTTCATAGGCAATATCTAAAGCTTCCAGCGAATCTGATGCCTTCAAACCTTCTCCGTAGACATAAGCCCGGTAAGCCCGCTCAATTCTGTCCCAGCGCTTGTCCCGGTCCATGGCATAGTAACGGCCGCATATTGTAGCGAGGTAACCGTTTTGGTTTTCCCTGCTCAGCTGATCCAGTTTCTCCAGGAAGGGTTTAGCACCATAAGGTATTGTGTCACGACCATCGAGGATGGCGTGAACAAAAACCTTTTTAACTTGTAAGCGGCGGGCCATCTCCAGGAGGGCAAGAAGGTGATCAAAATGGCTGTGCACACCCCCATCTGAGACCAGGCCAATCAGGTGCAATTTGCTTTCATTCTGTTTAACATGCTCCATGGCTTCCACTAAAACAGGATTTTCATAAAACTCACCGGATTTAATGCACTGCCCGATCCTGGTCAGCTCCTGGTATACTATCCTGCCGGCACCGAGGTTAAGGTGACCGACTTCAGAGTTGCCCATCTGCCCAGGTGGCAGACCTACTTCTTCTCCCGAAGCATCAAGAAGCGACCAGGGGTAATCTTCATAAAAACGATCCATGTTCGGTGTATCAGCCTTACGAATCGCATTGCCTTTTTTCTCTTTTCTCCAGCCCCAGCCATCTAAAATAATTAAAAGAATCTTTTTCAATCGGCAACCGCCTTTCGGGCTGCCTGAATAAGAGCGCTGAATGAATCTACTTCAAGACTTGCCCCTCCGACGAGAGCTCCCTGAACCGAAGGTAGTCCGATAAAAGAACCTATATTTTCAGCTTTTACGCTGCCGCCGTATTGAACACGCAGGCCGTCGGCAATTTTGGCTCCGAGTTTATCACGCAAATAAGATCGTATCAGTTTTGCTGCCGCGTCTGCATCTTCAGCTGAGGCAGCTTTGCCTGTGCCGATAGCCCAAACCGGTTCATAAGCTACAACCAGGCTGCCAAGTTTCTGCGAATCCTGGGTCTGCAGGGCTCCTGAAAGCTGATTTGTAATTACTTTTTCAGTATTTCCCTGCTCCCGTTCTGTTTCCGTTTCACCAACACAAAGTATCGGCTTCAAATCATTTTGAAGGGCTGCTTCAATTTTTCGTCGGACCTGAATATCATCCTCACCCATCAGATGACGTCGCTCGGAATGACCTATGATCACATATTCCACTCCAAATTCGAGAAGCATAGAAGCCGATATTTCCCCTGTCTGAGCACCCTGTGCTTCCCAGTGCATATTCTGGGCTCCAAGCTTTATTGTGCTTCCCTCCAGGGCAGCCTTAACCGCGGAAAGAGCAGTAAAGGGAGGACATACCAGAACTTCTACCCCTGCAAAATCAGCTTCTTGGCTGCGGATAGCGCGGCAAAACTCAACTGCTTCAAGTGCTGTTTTGTGCATTTTCCAGTTAGCAGCAATAATTATATCCACTATCATTACCCCCGTTTCGGCGATTTGCTTAGCTGGTTTTGTTTTGCAGTACGGTTATGCCGGGGAGTTCTTTGCCTTCCCAAAATTCCAGGGTGGCACCACCGCCGGTTGAAATAAAACTTATATACTCAGAAAGTCCCAGTGCCTTTAAAGCTGCAACAAGATCTCCACCACCGATCACTGAGTAGGCACCGCTTTGGGCAAGAGTCTGGGCAACAACTTCTGTGCCGTTATCGAAAGGAGGCACTTCAAATATGCCAAGGGGACCGTTCCAGACAACCATAGCCGATTCTTCTACATGTCCGCTGAAAATGGCTGCAGTTTCCGGCCCAATGTCAACAGCTTTCCATTCTCCATCAATATTATCCGGGGTAACTACTTCAGAGTGACTGCCCGGCTTTATATCCCTGGTGACGGCAAGATCAATTGGTAAAACAAGACGGCAATTGCTGTTTTTACTGTCTTTTAGAAGAGCTCCAGCTTCCTCCACCTGCTCTTTTTCGTAAAAGGAAGCCCCAAGGTTGTATCCTTGAGCTGCTAAGAATGTGTTTGCCATCCCTCCCCCGATAAGGAGGGTGTCAACCAGGCTTAAGAATCTTCTGATCACATTAATTTTATCGGAAACCTTCGCGCCACCGAGAATTGCTGTCAGTGGACGACGTGGATTTTCCAGGCAGTTGGAAAGTTCTTCGATTTCCTTTTTCATGAGGAGACCTGCAACTGCCGGTAGATGGGAAGCCACACCTACAGTGGAAGCATGGGCCCGGTGTGCGGTGCCAAAAGCATCGTTAACGAAGAGATCAAACGGTTCAGCCAGGAGACGGGCAAAAGAAGGATCGTTTTCCTCTTCCCCTTTTTCAAAACGAAGGTTCTCTAAAAGAAGTGTTTCACCATTTTCTAACTTGTTAACTTCTTCGTTTACCTGTGACCCGATGACTGCATCAAGTTTTCGAACCTGCTTGCCGAGAATTTTCGTCAGAGTGGCAGCTACCGGATCCATCATTAAATCAGGGCTGTGCTTCCCATCCGGACGCCCCAGGTGTGACGCCAGGGCCAACTTCGCACCGTGAGA
>SKZS01000190.1 GCA_007127255.1 Syntrophomonadaceae bacterium
CAAAACAGTATCCACATCAAAAACACGTTCTGTACCTTCAATAGTTTTAAAGTCTTCGGTAATCCCGGCGATAACCACCCGTTCTACATTTTCACTGCCTTCTATCCTGAGTACAGTGTGAGATGTATAAACAGGCACACCGAGACGTTTGATTTTATCCTCATGAACCTTGTAACCGCCGCACCGGGGCAGCGCTTCGACCAGCCCCACTACATCAATCCCCGCCTGGAGAGCATGGTATGCACCGATCAAACCTACATTGCCGCCGCCGATAATAAATAATCTTTCGGCACATTTAACCAGGTCACGGTTAACAAGGGTCTGGAAAGCCCCGGCACCATACACCCCGGCCAGATCAGCGCCGGGGAAGGCCAGGCTTTTTTCGCGAGCCCCGGTTGAAAAAAGAACTCTTTTTGGTTCAACCAGTTTATAGTTACCGTTACCGGAAACTCCAAATTTGCCATCGCTAAATACTCCAACTACAGTAGAGTTAAGCCATCTTTTTATTGTTGGCAGGTGTTTAAGATCACCGGCCAGGATATGGCCGATCTCTACCCCCCTGTACCCGGCGTAACAATCGGCTACCGAACCGAAAAAGTTATGGGTTTGCAGGCTGAGTTTTCCACCCAGTTCCTGTTTATCGTCGATGATTAAAACATCAACCCCGACACTGCCAAGTTCTATCGCTGCACTGATACCGGCAGGACCACCACCAATGATCAAAACATCTGTTTTTACAACTTCCCTCTCTACATAAATCTTTTCAGGAAGCTCTGCATCAGTCAGGGCAGGCGGACCTTCCACGCTGCTTACCTGCATGCCCGGAGTAACAGCAGCCATACAACCCTTTACCGGCTTACCGTCTGCAATGACCATACACTGCGAACACTGACCGTTTACACAGTAAACTCCCTGAGCTCCACCATCACGGTGGTGATGGCCGAATACAGTTATACCGGCAGCATAAAGTGCAGTTGTAATAACTTCTCCTTCGCCGGCAGTGTATTCCTTACCGTTAAAACTAAACTTAAATTCAGGAGCGTTAATTGGCGGCAGGATCGGATGGTTGCTTATCCTGCGTTGTATTTGTTCTACTGTCTGTTCCTCAGGATCAACTGGATATGTACTGAAAAGAAGCTGCGGTTTATCAGCCAGTGACTGAATCCAGGAACCGGGACACAGTAACAGCGCATATTGCAGGTATTCTTCAGCTGAACTGCAAATCATTGACTTTTCATTGCTTTCGGCGTGTTTACTGATCAGTTCTTTACGTTTTTGAGGAGTTATTGTAAAAGAAAATTTTTCGGACGTTTTACCCGCAGGGAAACCGGCAATTTCATTCAGGGTGACCAGTGAACTGCCCGCTGGCAAATGCTCAGGCACTCCGGGGTTAAAAGATATTATTTTTTTTGCTGTCACACTTTCCAGATCATTTTCTGATGCCAGGCAGCGCACAGTTATATTTTTATCTTTTAAAAGTGCTGCAGCAGCGGCAAAGATATTCAGCACTTCCGGTTCGTCGATAATCAGGGACAGAAGCATATGTAGTTCGGGCAGCCTGCCCAGGTAAAGAACCGGCGCTGCAGGATCTGCATTTGTATCGAACCAGGAAGTAACCAGCAGGGGCAGGCTGATTTCCAGCCCGGGCTGCTTTTTCAACCAGCTTATAATATCAAGAGCCAGGTCCATACCAATTACAGGGCGTGCCGGAACAGGGTATTGAGCCTGCAACTTTTCGGTAGACTTTTTCATGGTATTCGTGTACTCATGCCAAACTTCCAGGGGTCCCGCAAGTCCAAATGAAGGCTTCAACAGGGCCAGCTGATCTTTTTCCAGGCCGCAATAGCTGAGCAGTTCCTGGGCGGTTGAAAGGCGTTTCTCGCCAAGGCTTCCGCCTTCATAATAGGGACAGCTTTCTTTATCCCGGCAGATCAAGGCTACACTGTTAGCCCCGGAAGCAGCACAGTAGAGCAGGAGCGAGATATCAATACTGCCGATACAACTTACCTTGATGACATTATCTTGATCAGGCAGCGGTGAACGGGGACAAACAAAAACAAGATCTTTGCCCTGCAAATCTTTTTTAAATATTTGCGCTTCATAATCAGGTAGCGCTTCAGTTTTTTTCTGTTTTATAGCTCCAGTCGGACAAACCCCGGGACAAATACCACAACCGACGCAGGCTTCCTGCGAAATCTGGGCACTTGACAATCCTGTTTTGTAGAGAATAACCCTCGGTATAGAGTAAGGGCAAACTTCCTCGCATCTGCCGCAACCGCGGCATAATTCCGGTTGAACTGAACAGGTCGGTATCTCAAATTCCCGGTTCCAAATATTATAGATTCCGTTTTCCTGGCTGGAAGCGATCGCATCAGTCGGACAGATATAAGTACAGGTACGGCAGCCGGTACAGTTTTCAGCCATAAGATCCGGGTTCGGCCCGATTTCTTTTTCGAAACCACGGCCCATGGTTGTGATTGCGGCTGGGCCACAATCCTGGCAAACCCGGGTGCACAGTCCGCACATAACGCACTTATTATCATCATCCGCCGGCGTTGTAAAGAGAGTGGTATCGATTCCTTCCAGCCTGGCCAGAGCTTTTACCCTTTCTGAACCCGGACACTGGGCCAGGTATAGTTCCAGCAGGTTTCTGCGGGTCTTAAGAACTTCTTCTGAACGAGTTGATACTATTAAACCTTCTTCAGCAGGGTAAAGGCAGGAGGTAACTATTTTTGACCCGCCGTTCCAGTCATTTTTTGTTATCTCAACCACACATAATCTGCAGGCGCCGCTTGGTGTCAGCGAAGGATGGTTGCAGAGTTGTGGCACCTGAATGCCTAGTTCGTTAATGATCGGCAAAAGCATCTTTCTTTCTTCAGTTTCTACTTTTCTTCCGTCAATCGTTATGGTAATCTTATTGCTCATAATTATCCTTTCATTGCAGTATAACTGTTACCTGGCTATGATTACTGCTTCGAAGTTACAGGTTCCTTTACAGATACCGCAGCGATTGCACAGCTCCTGATCGATCTGATGCATTTCTTTCTTTTCGCCGCTGATTGCATTCTGTGGACAGTTCCGGGCACAACGTGTACAACCAGTGCAAAGATCTGTAATTTCATAACTAATCAGGCTTCGGCACACTCCCGCCGGACAGCATTTTTCTTCGATATGAGCCCGGTATTCATCTTTAAAGTGAGCAAGCGTACTGCGGACAGGATTTGGTGCAGACTTGCCAAGCCCGCAAAGAGAACCCTTTTCGAGTACATCAAGCAATTTTTCCAGGCTGCCGATATCCTCGAGAGCACCCTCTCCCCGACATATTCTTTCTAAAATTTCAAGCATACTGATTAAACCTATCCTGCAGGCGCTGCACTTGCCACAGGATTCCTGGGTTAAAAACTCGGTAAAATATCGAGCTACATCCACCATGCAGGTATCCTCGTCCATCACGATCATGCCGCCTGAACCCATCATCGAACCTTCCCGGGTCAGGGTATCGAAATCTACGGGCAGGTCAAGCTTGCTTTCAGGAAGGCACCCACCTGAAGGGCCGCCAGTCTGAACCGCTTTAAAAGTTTTATTCTCCAGGATACCTCCGCACATATTAAATATAATTTCCCGCAAAGTTGCGCCCATCGGTACTTCAACCAGACCGGTGTTTTTTACTTTTCCTACCACTGAAAACACCTTGGTCCCGGGACTTTCTGCAGTGCCTGTTGAACGGAACCAACCTGAACCCTGGTCAATAATTATCGGGACATTTGCAAAAGTTTCTACATTGTTCAATACAGTTGGCCGGTCATAGAGACCTCGTTCCGCAGAACGGATATACTTGGCCCGCGGTTCGCCAACCCTGCCTTCTATCGACTGCATCAGGGCTGTAGATTCACCGCAGACAAAAGCCCCGGCACCGCGATTTATTTTTATGTCAAATGAAAAGTCGGTTCCGAAAATATTACTGCCCAGTAAACCGCTCTGACCGGCCTGTTCAATCGCCTCGGTCATACGGATCAGGGCCCGTGGATATTCTTCCCTGACATATATATATCCCTGGGAAGCGCCCACGGCATAGGCACAGATCATCATACCTTCCAAAATGGAATGAGGATCACCTTCCATAATGCTGCAATCCATAAAAGCTCCGGGGTCGCCTTCATCGCCGTTACAAATGACATAACGCGTATCAGAATCTATCTTTGCCGCGGTGCGCCATTTTTTACCAGCCGGGAAACCTCCCCCGCCCCGACCGCGTAGCCCGGATTCTTCAATTTCATTAATTACTTCTTCAGGCTTCATATGCCGTAGTGTTTTAACCAGGGCACTGTAGCCGCCCCTGCTGATATACTCGCCAAGATCGGCCGGGTCAATTAAGCCGACATTACGCAGGGCAATCTTATGCTGGGAGGCATAGAAAGGTATTTCCGAATAATTTTCTACAGAGGGTGCATCCGCTGTTTCGCGGTATAAAAGCCTGTCCACTGTATTGCCTGCAATCACAGTTTCCCTGACAATTTCCGGCGCATCTTCATCAGTAACCCTGGTATAGCAGGTATTTTGTGGATGCATGATCACCAGGGGTCCATGTTCGCACAAACCGTGACAGCCGACTTTCCTAACACCAATGGAAACAGGCAGTTCAAGACTGCTTCTTTTTAATTCATTTGCCAGGGCTTTAGCGACTTTGAGACTGCCCTTGGCCAAACAACCGGTACCGGTACAAACCAGGATCCGAGGTTGATCCGGTGGAAGCTGGACTTTTAATTCATTACTAATTTTTTCGAAATCTGTAAAATTCTTTACTTTGATCTGTCCATGTATTTCTGAAATTCTATCCTCAGTTGGTTCCTTTTGATCCGTTTTATCAGTACAACGCTCTTCCGCACAGCACTGTTTAATTTTTTTTGCCAGTTTTGATGATGTCATATTGCCATGATACTCACCGTCAATAATGGCAACCGGACCCATTGCACAGGCACCGACACAGTGAACCGAGTTAAGAGTAAACTGACCGTCCTCAGTCGTGCCTCCCTCTTTTACTTGAAATTCTTCTGAAACGGCATTTAACAATAAAGAAGCACCCCTGATATGACAGGCAGTGCCTTCGCAAATATCTATTTTATGTTTTCCGCGGGGAGTTAAATGCAATGATTTGTAAAAGGTGGCCACTGAATATATCTGGGATTGTGGAATATTTAATCTTTCTGCTATCCGGGCAATTGCTTCTGCGGTGAGATAGCCCTGTTCAGCCTGCAGGTCTTGTAGAATCATAATCAAGTTGGCCGGATTGTCATTGTGCTGCCTGATCGTGCTATCTATCTGCGATGCTTGATTAGGGGTCATAATATATTCCTTTTTTATAAAGATCTATTTTAAGCTACTTAGGCACAAAAAAATTATATCACTGCACATTTAAGGGTGTCAATGATATAGAAAAGGTTAGAAAATATTGATAATGGAAATAAATCACAATTAAAGTCTTTATATAAAACACAAAAATACCAGGTTCCAACAGGCCTTTTAGCATGTCCGACGGTGCTCTTCACGTATCATTCACCAGCTGAGTTTCCGCCACCGCCTTCAGATGGCTTTCGCTCAACCTCCGATAGTTACTGGGCCTCCGTGCTGTTAGCCGCGCGCAACTAATGGCCGATGGGCCATATCGCAGCAACTCATCCAGCTATCCGGCAGCAGTTCTATCCTAACCTGGATTAGGTAAGCCCTTCATCAACTTCAGCTTTCACTGCCAACCGGACCCGGTTCACTATCCAGTCTCTCGGAACCTGGAATCCCATTATTGATCTGTTATTCAGATTTGTCAATACCTTTTTCAATATTATAAATATTTTTATTAAATTACAGCTCTTCCGAGACCGATTTAGCCTGGCAAAAGAGTAAAAGATAATCGTTTCCGCCTGCTTTTGCCCCGGTGCCGGACATGTTGTAACCGCCAAAGGGGTGTACACCGACCAGCGCTGAAGTGCTTTTACGGTTAAAGTAAAGGTTACCAACATAAAAGTCACGCCGCGCTTTTTCTAGCTTGTTCCAGTTGTTTGAATAGACAGATCCGGTTAAACCGTAATCTGTATTATTGGCAATCTCCAGGGCCTGGTCAAAATCTTTTGCTTTAATTAATGAAAGCAGAGGACCGAATATTTCTTCCTGGGCCAGGCGAGCTTCCGGATCAATATTATCAAATATGGTCGGTTCGACATAATAACTGCCTTTATCCAGCAGGTGACCGCCGCAGAGAATTTTTCCTTCTTTCTGCCCCACCTCAACATAGTTTAGAAACTTATCTACTGCGGCCTGATCTATAAGCGGCCCCATATAATTATGCTGATCTTCGGCCGGTCCTATCTTTATAGATTCAGTTTTTTCAACCAGCTGTTCTTTAAAATAGTCATAAATACTTTCATCAATTATTACCCGTGAACAAGCCGAACATTTTTGACCCTGGTAACCAAAAGCTGAAGCAATTACACAAGACAAAGCTGCATCCAGATTAGCTTCACAATCGACTATAATGGCGTTTTTTCCTCCCATCTCGGCATTGATTCGCTTAATCCATTCTTGTCCCTTTTGCATTTTACTTCCCTCTTCTACAATAAAAAGTCCGACTTCTTTGGACCCTGTAAAATTAACAAACCTGGTCCTGGGGTGGCTGACCAGGTAGTGTCCGATATCGCTTCCGCTGCCGTAAACAAGATTAATTACTCCACCGGGAACCCCTGCCTCATCCATGATTTCCATAAATTTTGCGGCGACCACCGGTGTGTTGCTGGCTGGTTTGAGCACAATTGTATTGCCCATTACCAGGGGTCCAACTGTCATACCGGTTAATATCGCAAGGGGGAAATTCCAGGGTGATATAATCACGCCGACTCCAAGCGGAATATAATACAACTCGTTGTTTTCTCCCGTAATCCTGGTTAAGGGTTGTCTTTCTGCTAAATGCAGGGCGCGCGTTGCATAGAAATCTAAAAAGTCGATGGCCTCTGCCACATCCCCATCAGCTTCTGTCCAATTTTTACCGTTTTCAAGAATTATTGCAGCAGTTAGATCTGCTTTGTATTTGCGCATCAATGCCGCAGCTTTATACAAATAGCGTGCCCGTATTTCGGGGCTTACATTTTTCCATTCTTCAAAAGTGGTCAGGGCAGATTTCATTGCCTGTTCGGCGAGCCCTTGATCAGCTTTATAGGCATAACCTACTACCTGCTTAGGATTTGAAGGATTTATCGATGCAAACTTATCGCTGCTTTTTACCTTCCAACCCTCTATTACGAGCTCATATTCACGACCAAATTCATTTTTAGCATCCTTAATCGCTTTCAGCATTAAATTTTTATTCTGTTCATCGCTAAAATCTGTTGGCGCTTCATTTCTAAATTCCGGTATCATTTTGTTCCCTCCTGTAAAAATAATTTAATATAGATACTTTACCGGACTGCGGTTTAGTTTTAGTCTCTTTTTAACCGGTTCTTATACCTTAATATTTATTTATTATTGAGTTTGTATTGCAGTGTTTGGTGTAGCTGTTAATCTGCATCAAGGCTGAAGAAGGACTGTTAATTTAAACAATTAATATATTATAACATCTAAAGTGCTTATTTCCAATTATTCAATAACTTCTTCACTATTTATAAATATTCCTCCCTTTTCGGAAATAAAAGATTAAATACTTCGAAGTGGATCACAAAAAGCCGCATTTAAAATGCGGCTTTTCTTAATACAAGTTAAAATAAACTACCGGCAGGTTTTTCTATTATTAATCGGTAAAAACTTCTTTAATCGTCTTAATGGCCCAATCCAGATCGTCCTTGCTGATAATTAAAGGCGGAGCAAGCCTTATTACATTTTCATGGGTTTCTTTAGCCAGAATGCCCAGCTTCATCAGTTGTTCACAATATGGCCTGGCTTTCTCTTTCAGCTCTATACCAACCATCAGTCCTCTGCCCCTGATTTCATAAATTACCTGGTTTTTAATTTTATTAAGTTCGGTAACGAAGTATTGTCCCTGTTCGGCTGATTTATGGACTAGTTCCTCCTGTTCTAAAACGTTAAGCGCTTCAATAGCGACCGCGCAGGCCAGGGGATTGCCGCCAAAAGTGGAACCGTGTGATCCCGGTTCAAATACCCCCAGAACATTTTCATCGGCAGTAACCGCTGAAATAGGCAAGACCCCACCGCCAAGAGCTTTCCCAAGGATATAAAGATCTGGTTTTACATTTTCCCAGTCGCAGCAAAACATTTTACCAGTACGACCAAAACCGGTTTGGATCTCATCAGCCATGAATAAAATATTGTTAGCCTTGCACAGATCGTATGCTTCTTTTAAGAATCCTTTCGGGGGAATAAGAATTCCTCCTTCACCCTGGATCGGTTCTACAAGAAAACCTGCAGTATGCGGTCCGATGGCCTCTTTCAGGGCATCAATGCTGCCGTACTCGATTATTTTAAAGCCCGGTGTGAAAGGACCATAATCTGAATTGTAACTTTCATCTGAACTGAAAGAAACAATCGTGGTTGTGCGGCCATGAAAATTGCCTTTGCAGGCAATAATTTCAGCTTTATCCGCGGGAATATTTTTGATCCGGTATCCCCACCTGCGCACCGCTTTTATGGCAGTTTCAACTGCTTCGGCTCCGGTATTCATGGGTAAAACCATATCTTTTCCGGTTAAACCGGCTAACCTGCGGCAAAAAACACCTAATTGATCGTTGTGAAAAGCCCTAGAAGTAAGGGTCATTTTATCAGCCTGTTCTTTCAGGGCATTGATTATCTTTGGGTGGCAGTGGCCAAAATTCATTGCTGAATAGGCGCTAAGCATGTCCATATAGCGTTTTCCTTCGGGATCCTCAACCCATACACCATCACCTTTTGACAGGACAACCGGAAGGGGAAGGTAATTGCGGGCACTGTACTGTTCGGTCAAGTTAATAATCTCATTAGTTTTCGTCATGATTTGCAGCACCTTTCTGGTTTATAATTTAAAGCTTAAAACATTTTCTTTGAATATACCATAAAAACATCCCGTTCAAGAAACGGGACGCTTATTCCTGATTGATCTATTTGCATCAAATTCTTTTTTATATATACAGGTCTTCCTTGTTAATTCAACGCTATTGATGCTTACCCCTTCTGGCTCAAAAATACTTATATATTTAATGAGATGCTGCTATGTGTGACAGCATCTCATTTTTTGCTATGGCAGGGGAGACAGGACTTGAACCCGCAGCCTGCGGTTTTGGAGACCGCTGCTCTGCCAGTTGAGCTACTCCCCTCTGCATGATGTATTTTATTCGATTTGGGCTCTTTTGTCAATGTATGCCGTGTGCTGTCCTGGTTATAATTTCGTTTTGCAGCTGCTCGCTTAGATTATTAAAGTAATCACTGTAACCGGCAACACGGACAATCAGGCCGCGATATTTTTCGGGATTTTGCTGGGCTTCTTTTAAAGTATCGGCGTCGATTACATTAAATTGAATATGATGACCATCCATCTTAAAATAAGCCCTGATCAAATGAACCAAACTTTGTAAGCCTTTTTCCCCGGAAAGCACCTGTGGTGAAAACTTTAAGTTCAACAAAGTGCCCCCGGTCAGCAGGTGGTCCATCCTGGCTGCTGACTTAATTACCGCTGTCGGGCCGTTTATATCGACACCCTGGACCGGAGATATCCCTTCTGATAAAGGAGATCCGGCTTTTCTTCCATCAGGGGTAGCTCCAATTACGGAACCGAAATAAACATGAGAAGTGGTCGGCAGCATATTGATTCGGTAAGTACCGCCGCGGAAAGATTTCCTTCCGTCCACCATACTGTGAAAAAGATGGAATACTTTCTGCATAATTGAATCTGCATAATCGTTATCATTACCATAATGCGGGGTTTTATGGATAATCAGCTGCCTGGTTTGCTCACTTCCATTGAAGTCATCTGCCAAATGGGCCAGCAGCTCAGCCCAGCTAAAGTTCTGCTGATCAAAAATATGATACTTAATAGCGGACAGGCTGTCTGTGATCGATCCGATACCGACTCCCTGCAGGTAGTTGGTATTATAACGGGCCCCTCCACAGTTGTAGTCTGTGCCATATTTTATGCAGTCATCAATAATAAGTGACAGAAAGGGTGCCGGCATTTTTTCGGCATAGAGTTTTTCTATAACCTGGTTGCCGTTCAATTTTATTTCGATAAAATGGTTAAGTTGAGTTTCATAAGCATTCATCAACTGATCAAAAGCAGTAAAGTTCCGCGGATCACCTGTATCGGGGCCAAGTTGTTTTCCACTTTGCGGTTCTATCCCCCGGTTCAGGGTGATTTCTAAAACCTTGGTCAGGTTAAAATAACCGGTTAAAATATAACTTTCTTTACCGAAAGCACCGGTTTCAACACAACCGCTTGTTCCTCCATTCCTGGCATCAACAAGGGCTTTACCCTGGATTAGCATTTCCTGGATCACTGCTTCAACATTAAAAACTGATGGTTGTCCCCAACCCTCCCTGATAATTTCTCCCGCTTTTTTAATAAACAGCTCGGGACTCTTTTTACTTACCTGTATATTAGTGCTGGGCTGCAGAAGTCGCATTTCGTCAATTACTTCCAGCAGCAGGAAGGTTACATCGTTAACGCCATCTGTACCGTCAGGTTTAACGCCGCCTAAATTGATATTGGCAAAATCAGTGTAGGTCCCGCTTTCTTTCAAGGTAATGCCGACTTTTGGCGGAGCAGGCTGGTTGTTAAATTTGACCCAGAAACACTCCAAAAGTTCTTTGGCTTGATTTCTGGTCAATATCCCTTCAGCGATTTCCCTGTTGTAAAATGGTTCTAAATGCTGATCCAATCTGCCCGGGCAAAAAGCATCCCAGGTATTAAGCTCAGTGATCACACCCAGATGAACAAACCAGTAATACTGGAGGGCTTCCCACATTGTCCGGGGAGGATTGGCTGGAACTTGATCGCAAATTGCAGCTATCTTAAGCAGTTCTTCCCTGCGCTCATTCTGATTTACCGATGAAGCAATTTCACGCGCTTTTTCAGCATGTCGGCGGGCAAAAGTAATCAATGCATCTGCACAGACTGCCATAGCTTTAAGCTGTTCGCTTTTAATATCTGCCTCAGCATCATTTACATAATCGAGAGCTTCCAGTTCCCTGCCAATCTCTTCTTTAAAATCAAGCATGCCCCTGTAATATATTTTATCTCCGGCCACAGTGTGACCCGGCGCCCGCTGTTCCATAAATTCAGTGAAAATACCGGCCTGGTAGCAGTCATGCCATTCTTCAGTCATTTGTTTGAAAATATTATGGCGGATTGAACGTTCCTGCCAGTATGGAATAATTGCTTCCTGCTGAATTCGCATAACCTCATCACTAACATCAAATGATATTTTTTCGCGATCCCTGATCACTTCCAGATCATCAATAGTGTGACAGCACAGCTCCGGATAAGTGGGAGCTGCCTGGGGCAGCGGCCCTCTTTCACCAACTATCAGCTCCCCTTCATTTATGCAAATCTTTTTTTTCTCCATCAGGTCCTTAAAGGCAAGAGCGCGGAGCATGGGAATAGATACCTGCCCCTCATAGTTCTTATAAGTTTCGGTAACGAGAAGCGCCCTTTCAATTGATAAAGTCGGCCTCGTAGTCTCACTTTCATGGCGCAATAATTTAACTCTTTGATTCGAGCCCCTTAATTTAGTAGCCATGGTTCAAACCTCTCTTTCAGCTTCAATTCCTTCGCTATAAAATGCTTCTTTTACTGCAGCCACCTGTTTTTCTGTCGGGGGCTGCAGGCGGGGAAGGCGGTATTCAAGATCAAGACCTTTATACTTGCCTGCAGCCATATTATGATAAGGTATTAATTCAAGCTTTTTAATACCGTTTTCTTGTAATAAGCTTGCAACACGAACTATATTATCGTGATGATCGTTAATTCCGGGGATCAGGGGCATTCTTACTGCCAGCCTGCATCCCTTTTTTACCAGGTGCTTAAGATTATTTAACACAGGACTGCAGGTATAGCCTGTGTAATAACTACTTTCATGCGGGTCAATCAGTTTTAAGTCATAAAGATAAAGATCGGTCCACGGCGCTGTTTTATCAATAACCTGACTGGAAACATATCCGCCGGTTTCAACTGCCGTGTTAATATTGTTTGCTTTTAAAGCTTTTAAGAGTTTAGCTGCGAAATCCTCCTGTATTAACGGTTCTCCACCAGATAGAGTAGCACCTCCGCCTGATTCTTCGAACAATATTCTGTCTTTAAGCACCTCATCGGTCAGTTCTTTTAAAGTCACTTCTTTACCGACCGCCTCCAGCGCTCCGGTCGGGCAGTTTTCAGCACATGTCAGGCAAACCCTGCAGCTGCTGCGATCAATATTTATACTCCGACCTTCCATTTTTACGGCCCTTGCCGGACATATTTTGATGCAGGTTTTGCAGCCTATGCATTTATTGTTATACCTGAAAAGTTCCTGTCGATTTGTTAATCCTTCGGGATTCTGGCACCAGAGACAGCTTAACGGGCAGCCTTTAAAGAAAATTGTTGTTCTAATACCCGGACCGTCATGTAAAGAGAATCTCTGTATATTAAAGATCAGGCCTTTTTCACTCAATGTTCGATTTACACCTCTGGAATTATTATATCACAGGAAAGCGGCCTTTGAAGAACTTGATATCGACATTTTATTACTTTATAATAATATTATATATTATTGATATCCGAATGCAATGTTTAATATCTCTTTGCTATAGATTGTGTTATAATTTTATAAAGAACATGCATGTAACGGAGGACTGTTAAGATGCGTGAAGCAAGCTATCAAACGAAAAATACCGGGACTGAACCCGCTTACATGAAAAGAATCAACCGCCTGAAAGAGAGGGTTCTTGCCACCCAGCCGGAAATGGACCTGGAAAATGCCAGGCTCCTGACCAGGGGTTTTAGTGAAGCTGAAGGCGACCCCCTGGTTCTCCGCAAGGCGAAAGCATTTTACAGACAGTGTTCGGAAAAAACAGTTAAAATATGGGATGACGAACTGCTTGTCGGCTGTTCCGGCAGTAAGATCAGGGCCGGTATACTCTGTGCCGATTCATGCTGGTCAGTTCTCGACAAAGAGCTTGATTCAATCAGTAACCGACCCTATGATCCTTTTTACCTTACCCCGGAAGATAAAATAACCTTTTTAGATGAGATTAAACCCTACTGGCAGGGACGCTCCAACTATGAAGAGTGGTTGGCACAGATCCCTGAAGAAACCAGGATCTTACGCGATGCCGGTGTAGTTTATATCGACCGCAAAGCTGTCCGGGGTTGGGGGGAAACAACGGCCGGCTATGAGTGGCTGATCAGGGAAGGTTTGACCGGAATCATTACTGGTATTCAAGCCCGAAAAGCTGAACTGGATATTACCAGGCCCGGTGATTATGAAAAAGACATTTACCTGCAAGCCATGCTTGTATCTGCAAAAGGGATCATTAAGCTGGCAGAACGTTATGCGGATGAAGCGGAACGCCTGGCTTCTGTCGAAACAGACCAGCAGCGCAGAAAAGAACTTGAAAAGATCTCCGAACACTGCCGCCGTGTTCCTGCTTACCCGGCCAGAACTTTCTATGAAGCCCTGCAGGCACTTTACCTTTACCAGGTAGCAATTTTTATGGAGCAAAACGCTGCCAGCTATAATCCCGGACGAATGGATCAATATTTATGGCCCTACTACAAGGCCGATCTGGAGGCGGGCAGAATTACAACCGAACAGGCCCAGGAGTTATTAGATTGTCTATGGGTGAAATTTAGCGAACCCTGTCTTTTCCAGGATGCCGGAACGGCAGAATTTGCGGCCGGTTATCCCATGTTCCAAAATGTCTGTGTCGGCGGGGTTGATGAAACCGGTAAAGACGCTGTAAATGATTTGTCATATATGATTTTACAGGCTACGATGGATGTAAAGCTTTATCAACCCTCCCTTTCTGTTCGCTACAGTGTGGCTAAAAACCCTAATGCTTTTCTCAGAAAAATTGTTGAGCTGATCAAGCTGGGCACCGGATTTCCCGCCTTCCATAATGACGATGCAGGCACCACCATGCTGATGAATAAAGGGGTGCCTCTGAAAGAAGCTTATAACTGGAATCCCTGCGGCTGTGTTGAAACCAATCTTGAAGGAAGAATGCGCCAGTATACAGCCCTTGCCGATATTAATCTCGGTCACATGGTTGAGTTTGCCCTGACCGGCGGCCGGAGCAGAAAATACGATCGCATTGTCGGTGCAGAAACCGCAAAACCGCTCACTTTTAGAAGTTTTGAGGATTTTCTAAATGCCGTAAAAACACAAATAGCCTGCGCAACCCGGGCAGTAGTTGCCGGCAGCCATGTTATTGATGAAATTGGCCTGAACAGACCCTGCCCCGCCCTCTCATTAACTTTTAAAGATTGCATCAAAAATGCCCTTGATTATTCACGGGGAGGGGCCAAGTATAACGTTGGCAACGGGATTATTCTAATCGGGGTAGCCGACCTGGTCAACAGTATCACCGCCGTTAAGCACCTGGTATACGATACAGGCCAAATATCAATAAAGCAGCTTTTAAAGGCGCTGGAAGATGACTTTGAAGGTCATGAAAACATAGAAAAAATGTGCCGCGAAGCTCCCAAGTACGGTAATAACGATTCTTCAGCTGATAAAATAGCCGGAGAAATATTTACCTTTATTGCCGACGAGATTGAAAAATACAGCAGTAAGTTCGGACCAATGACTCCGGGGATTCTTCCTGTTTCAGGCAATACACCATTCGGCCTGGAGGTAGGAGCGCTGCCATCGGGGCGCAGGGCCTGGCAGCCCCTGGCCGACGGTATAAGTCCCAGCGGTGGAACCGACTTAAAAGGTCCGGCTGCCGTTCTTAATTCAGTTGCCCACATTCCCCACGGCCGTTTTGTCCAGGGAACTCTTTTAAACATGAAAGTTGAACCGGCCATGCTGGAAACCGATAACGGTATTACCCAGCTGATGGCCCTGCTTAAGAGCATGTGCTCCCTGGGTATATATCATGTTCAGTTTAATGTTATCAACCAGGAAACTTTGCTAAAAGCCCAGGAAAATCCCGATCAATACAAGGGCTTGCTGGTTCGTGTAGCCGGTTATACTGCTTACTTTACCGAGCTGGGCAAAGATATTCAAAATGAAATAATCGGCCGGACTGTGCAGCAGGGCATATCAGTAGGGTAAACATTTATGACCGAAAACCAGCTTAACCTGACAGGAAATATACTGAGAATAGAACGTTCTTCCATTCATGACGGCAGTGGGCTGCGAACGGTAGTTTTTTTAAAAGGCTGTCCTTTAAGCTGTTCCTGGTGTTCAACCCCGGAATCGAGGAATTTTGAATTTGAAAAAGGTTTTGCAGCCGAGTTGTGTCTTGGCTGCGGAAAATGTGCTGCAGTATGCAAAAATAATGCTATTTACATTGACCCTGATAATAAAGCTGCAGTAACCGATAGAAACATGTGCAGCTGCTGTTTTAATTGTGCGAATGTCTGTCCCTCTAATGCGGTAAAAATATACGGGAAAACTATGACTGTTTCTGAAGTTATGGATGAAATAAAAAAGGATGAAATCTTCTTTTATCATTCCGGGGGCGGGATTACACTAGGCGGTGGCGAGCCGATCAACCAGAGCGATTTTTCTGCCGCCCTGCTTCGCGAATCAAGATTGCTGGGTATTAATACCGCTTTGGAAAGTTGTTTATACGGAAACTATCAAAACATTGAAAAGCTGCTGCCCTGGCTTGATACCCTCTATGCTGACCTTAAGCACATGGATTATGGAATGCACAAAAAGTGGACCGGTGAAGATAACAGCCTTATTTTAGAGAATCTGGCAAAAGTTAATCAAAGTGAATACTCACCGCAAATTGTAATCAGGGTGCCTTTAGTGCCGGGTTTTAATGACAGTGATGAAAACATGCTCGCTACTCTTCAGTTTTGCAAGGGCTTAAACAATTTAAAGGGTCTTGAACTATTACCCTACCATCGGCTCGGAATCGATAGTTATCGCTACCTCGGTCTCGATTACCGGTGCGGTGAAATACCTCCCCCTACCGCCGAATGGCTCTCAAATCGCATTTCTTTCTTAAAAGAGCATAACAGTGAACTTGTAATTAGTTCCGGAAGCGGCTTTAACGCAAAATAAAACCGTTACCCAGCGGATCTTCAGGATCAAGAAGCATAGTATTTATACCGCAAATGTGAGCTGAACCGGTCACTTTCG
>SKZS01000088.1 GCA_007127255.1 Syntrophomonadaceae bacterium
CTTGGTGGGTTATTATGGCAGTATATACCAAGTTTGTTTCCTTTCTATACTTCAGCGGCATTTGCTATTATTGTTCTAATCTACGGGAAAAAGCTTATAAGTAATAATGATTAACATTGGGTGTTATGTTTATTATATAAAATTTGACAAGTATAGTCCGGGGTTCTATATTGAGTATAGCAGAAGCGCAATTAATATACTTTAAAGGTTATTAGGAATAAATTAACAGTCAGGGTAGATATTCCATTTTAGATAAGCAGGGAAGTGATTGTTTTGCGCAAATCGATGCCGGTGACCTCTTCTTTACAGGATTACCTGGAAGTAATCCTTAACTTGATCCAGGAAAAGAAAACGGCAAGGGTTACCGATATTGCCGAGAGATTAAATATCGCTAAGCCGAGTGTGATTCAGGCTCTCACAATATTAAAGGAAAGAGGTTTAATAGTTCAGGATCGCTATGGTCCGGTTGAGCTGACTGCAGAGGGCAAACGTTATGCACAGCGAATTCGCCACAGGCATAAGGTGATTTACGGGTTTCTTACCCAGGTACTCGGAGTATCGGCTGCTGCAGCTGAAAAAGATGCCTGTTTAATGGAGCACGATCTGAGCGAGGAAACTTTTAAATGCCTGCTGAGATATCTCGAAAGACAGGATATAGATGCTCTTTTAAAAAAAGAGGTTGGCTGGCGCTATGATATAAAGAGTTAATCTTTCTATTCTTTTTTAGCTGCTTTTATTTGCTTCATTGAATTCCATAAGAAAATTTAATTCCATAAGAAATTTGCATTTACCCCCTTGACAATAACTGCTGCAAAGAGTAATATAAACGAATAATATGATAGTAAATATGTAGGAATTATGTCATATCGTAAGGGGGAGCCGTAGTGATAAAAAAAAGCTTGCATCCATTATTCCTTTTAAGATGCTCTGACAGGCCATGCCTGACAAATATAATGTTTAAAGCTTCCCCATACCGTTTTACTGATCGGGGTGGTCTTTCTGCCATGTGTCTTCTTTTTTGCCTGGTTTAGTTATTGAACTAACGAGCATATAAAAAGGAGGCATTGATTATGATTGATGAATTATTCACGCAATCCCTGCATGCCGGCCAGCAGGCAGATCCTGCTACAGGAGCCCGTGCTGTGCCAATATACCAAACTACATCATATGTATTTGATTCTGTTGAACATGCTGCAAATCTATTTAGCCTCAAGGAATTTGGCAATATATATTCCCGGATTATGAATCCAACTGTGGACGTTTTGGAAAAGCGTCTGGCCGTGCTGGAAGGGGGAAGTGCAGCGCTGGCTTTAGCTTCAGGTCAGTCGGCAATTTTTATCGCTCTCTTAAATTTAGCCCGGGTCGGTCAGAATATAGTAAGCAGCAGCCATTTGTATGGAGGAACATATAACCTGTTTCGTTATACTTTGCCCCGTTTGGGGATAGAGGTTCGCTTTGCAGATTCAGCTGATCCCGAAAACATTGCCAGGGCTATTGATGATCAGACCCGGGCTGTTTATATCGAGTCTGTCGGTAATCCGAAAAACCATGTTGCGCAGCTTGGGCGAATTAGTGAGATTGCCCATACCAGCGACATCCCGCTACTTGTCGATAATACGGTAACTACTCCTTACCTGCTCCGCCCTTTTGATCATGGTGCAGATATAGTAATACACTCTCTGACAAAATTCCTCGGGGGTCACGGTAATTCTATCGGCGGTGCAGTCGTGGAAAAAGGATCTTTTCCCTGGGACAATGGTAAATTTCCTGAGTTTAACAAGCCGGATCCTTCCTATCATGGGGTTAATTATTGGGAGGCATTCGCCAAAGATGCCAGTGATGGAAAGGGCATTGCGTTTTCCATAAAAGCCCGGGTTCAGCTGCTGCGGGATTTAGGTCCCTGCCTTTCGCCATTTAATGCCTTTCTGATTTTACAGGGGATAGAAACACTTTCTCTGCGCATGGCCCGGCACTGCGAGAATGCCCTGATCGTGGCACAATGGCTCGAAAGTCATCCTTTTGTCAGCTGGGTTAATTATCCCGGTCTGAAAAGCCATCCTGATTATGAATATGCTGCCGAATTAATGCCTTCAGGACAGGGCGCAATTATCGGTTTTGGTATTCGGGGCGGTATTGAAGCAGGAATTCGCCTGATCAACTCGGTTAAAATGATTTCACATCTTGCCAATATTGGTGACGCTAAAAGTTTGATTATCCATCCTGCCTCAACAACACACCAACAACTTTCCAGGCAAGATCAGCTGGAAAGTGGAGTAACCGAAGATTATATTCGGCTTTCGGTAGGCCTGGAAAATGTTGAAGACATAATTACTGATTTGGAGCAAGCGCTGACAGTTAGCCAGAAAAATAACAAGGGGAGTGAATGTAAGTGACCGATCCCCTTAATGTTTGTATTGAACAGCATAGAAGTTACGATTCTCCCGGTTCAGTCAATTCTGTCGGTTGGACCAGGCCGCAAAGAGTTGTACTCGCAAACGAAAATAATCCCCTGCATCTTGATTGCGGAGCAAGAATTGCCCCTGTTACAGTTGAGTTTGAAACATATGGCACCCTTTCATCTTTAAAGGATAATGCCGTTTATATTTTACACGCCCTGTCTGGAGATGCCCATGCTGCTGGTTGGGATGCTGACTGGGAAAAAGATAAACGCCCCTGGAGGAATAAAAAGCCCGGTTGGTGGGACAATATGATCGGTCCCGGTAAGGCAATTGATACAGATAGATATTTTGTTATTTGTGCTAATTTACTGGGCAGCTGCTACGGAACAACAGGACCGTGGGAAATGAATACGATAACCGGTAAGCCTTACGGTCTGGATTTTCCTGTAGTTACAGTGGAAGATTGGGTGCGTCTTCATGTACGTCTTCAAGATTACCTTGGTATAGATAAATTATTAGCGGTAATAGGAGGTTCTTTGGGAGGACAGCAGGCGCTGGCCTGGGCCATGAACTACCCGGAGCGGATTAATGCTGCGGTTATCCTTGCTGCATCGGCTCGCCTGGGCGCCCAGGGGTTGGCTTTTAATGCAGTTGGAAGACAGGCTATTATAAATGATCCTTGTTTTCGAAACGGGCAATATTATGGGCATGAACCTCCCTCCGAAGGACTGGAAGTAGCTCGTATGCTGGGGCATATAACCTATCTTTCATCTCAGTCTATGGAGGGCAAGTTCGGTAGGAGTTTTCAAAACGGCGACCGACCATGTTATCGCCTTGACAAGGAGTTTACAGTAGAGAGCTATCTGGAGCATCAAGGGCGTTCTTTTGTTCGTCGTTTTGATGCAAACAGTTATCTCTACTTAACCAGGGCCATGGATTATTACGATGCTGCAGGGCCATATGGTGGAGACCTTACAACAGCCTGTTCTTCAATTAAAGCCAAACTGTTATTAATTGCCTATACTTCAGATTGGCTTTACCCGCCTCAGTCTACCCGGGAAGTAGCTAAAGCGATCCTGGCCAATAATAAACCTGTTTCCTATATCGAGATACCATCCAACTACGGACATGATGCTTTTTTGTTGGAATATGCACAAACTGGACCAATGATCGAATCCTTTTTAATGAGGCGTGATTAGTTTATGAATAATATCCAACGCTGGGATCATGAATTAATCTTTCAGTACATTGAACCAGGATCATCTGTTCTTGACCTGGGCTGTGGAAGTGGAGAATTGTTGGCCAGGCTGATTAAAGACAAGCAGGTGCGTGGCCAGGCTGTTGAAACAGATCCTCTGCGAGTTTCAGAAGCGATTCAAAATGGAACAGCAGTTTACCAAAAAGATCTTGACCTGGGTCTGGAGGAATTCAACAGCAAATCATTTAATTATGTTGTTCTGGAAAAAACACTGCAGGTTCTTTATCGGCCAATGTTAGTACTTGAAGAGATGCTGCGTATCGGGCAGGTCTGCTTTATTAGTTTCCCAAACTTTAGCTACAAAGGTGTGGTTGAAAAATTTATCCAGACCGGTAGAATGCCGGTTACAGCCTCACTACCCCATCAGTGGCATGACACCCCAAATATCCATCTTTTTACTCTATACGATTTTTTAGATTGGCTTGGTGACTATAGAGTTGAAGTGGTTGAAGGAATTGCGTATGATGGTAAAAATGTCCGTTCGCTGGTTTTGCCCGAAGACGGCTCCGAGGCAGAGGAACTACTCTTTGTTTTAAGGTTCGATCAAGAGAGATAAGAAAAAAACGCTTCTTATAAGCTTCAAATAAAAAAGTTGGGTATGGGTTTGAATATTAATTGTCTGTCATGAAAAATATGTGAAGCAAAGCAGGATGTTCAGCTTGCCCCGCGTCTTTTCAGGCGCTGCAGGCGATGCTTAAGGGCAGTTGTGCTAAATTCGCTGCTGTGCGGAAAGTCACGGTTCCCTGCAGCCAGGACCAGGGCATGCCTGGTTAAATTTAATGCTGACTGGTAGTTGCTGCAGCGGTGTTCATAATACTTGGCCAGTTCTACATATACACCCGGGTTGGTCGTATTCTTTGCTATCGATTCCAGCCAGATCGCCTCAGCTTCAGGCCATTTTCCCTGCCGCTTATAATACAGGGCCAGCTCCAGGGCTGCTTCTTCAGCTAAAGGGGATCTTCCGGCTGCTGCATTGCGCAGGTGGCTGATGCCTTCCTCTATACGATCAGATTGCAGACAGAGTTTTCCCATGGCCAGCGCTTCGGCAGGATGTTCAATC
>SKZS01000055.1 GCA_007127255.1 Syntrophomonadaceae bacterium
AAAAGGGGCGCAGCAGGCTGCTGCTTTTGTCAGCATACAGTAATGCCGGCGGAGTATTAGCTGCCGGAGGCACCCCGGTTTCAGGCCCGGGCTTTACATCCTTGAAATCTGAAAAAGGTTTAAACCGGGAAGAGGTTTTAGCCGCCGCCGAAAAAGGTGCCCTGAAAGGAATTCTTTCATTTGGGCCGCTCCCGGCAGATCTAAATAAGAAGAAACTTGAAGCCCTTGTTGTGATAGGCGCAACTGAGGAAGATGCAAACGGAGTGGATTTTCTCTTGCCCGCACAGGATATCGAAACCAAGGAAGGTTTATTTGTTAATGCCCGCGGGACTGCCTGCTTAAACCAGGCGGCCCTTCAGCCAGGCGCAGGGATCCCTGAGGACTGGAGCATGATCTGTGATCTGGCTCGCAGGATGGGCGCCAAATGGAATTATACGTCTCTGGAGGATGTCCGGAAGGAGATGGAAGGCTGATTGAAAAGAACCTAACAATATTAAAGGTCTCGGAGATAAACCGTTATGTCAAGGGGTTGATTCACGGTGACCCGCGCCTGCGCGACCTGTGGGTGACGGGAGAGCTGTCCAACTTCAAACACCACCGTTCGGGCCACATGTACTTTACTATAAAGGACAGCAAATCTTCGCTGCGCTGTGTTTTCTTTCGCCGTGATAATATGCGCTGTATTTTTAGGCCATCTGACGGGATGGAAGTAATTATACATGGTAACATTTCGGTTTATGAGCCTGACGGTGTTTATCAGCTATATGTGTCCGAAATGGAGCCTGCCGGTATGGGCTCTTTATATCTTGCTTTTGAGCAGCTAAAAAATAAACTGGAAAAAGAGGGCCTCTTTCGTCCTGAAACTAAAAAAAGAATACCAAAACTGCCCCAAAAAATTGGCCTTGTTACTTCCCCTACAGGGGCGGCTTTACAGGATATCCTGGCCACAATAAAAGTACGTTTTCCGCATGTTCACCTGTTAGTCGTGGAAAGCCTGGTCCAGGGTTCTGATGCAGCTCCTGATATTGTCCGGGCGATTGATTTATTGAACCGGAAAAATGATATTGACGTGATTATCCTGGCCCGCGGCGGCGGTTCCCTGGAGGATTTATGGCCGTTTAATGAGGAAGCGGTGGCCAGGGCAATACACCGCTCCCGGGTACCGCTAGTATCGGCGGTCGGCCATGAAACAGATTTCACAATAGCTGATTTTGCTGCCGACCTGCGGGCGCCGACGCCGACTGCGGCAGCTGCAGCGGCAGTTCCTGAAAAAGCGGAGCTGCTTGCCGTGCAGAGGCAACTCCGGGAACAGGCAGCTTTGGCTTTAAAAAGGCGCCTGGAAAGAGAAAAGCAGACTCTCGATTACATAGTCAGCGATCGTTTTTTTGCCATTCCCGGCAGGCGGATTAAGCTATCAAAAGAAATGTTAAGCCAGCTCGACAGGAAGCTGCACCGGGAAATTATACGAATCCTGCAGTATAAAGGAATGAAGCTGAGCGCTTTAAATGACAAGCTGGAAAGCTACAGCCCTTTAAAGGTTATGAGCCGCGGGTACTGCTACTGCCGGGATAAACAGGGTAAGATTATACGCTCAGTTAAGGATTTAACACCCAGGGGTCTGTTAAACCTGAGTTTCTCCGACGGGCAGGCCCGCTGTCGCACCGAGAAGATCGAGGAGGGCGGTATCTTTGACAGATAAAAGAATAGAAAAGATGTCTTATGAAGAGGCAATTAATAAATTAGAAGAAATTGTTAACCGTCTTGAAGACAGTGAAGTCCCGCTGGAAGAATCGCTTTCCGCCTTTCAGGAGGGAATTGCCCTTTCCAGGTACTGCCGGGAAAAGCTGGCGGAAATTGAGTACAAAGTTGAATATCTGCTGAAAGAAGAGCAGCAGGACTTAGATGATATTAATATCGAAGAAACGGCGGATAATGATCATAAAGGGGACGATGGATGATCGATATTGATCAATTCCTTGAACACGAAAAAGAAATAATAAACCGGGCTTTAATAAATAATTTACCGGCCGTGGAGCATTCAGTAGTAAACGAGGCTATGCGCTACAGTCTTAATGCCGGGGGGAAAAGACTAAGACCGATCCTGACAATTGCCGCGGCTAAAACCCTGGGATCGGAAGATGAATCGATTATTGAAGTGGCCTGTGCCCTGGAGTATATTCACACATATTCATTGATTCACGATGATTTGCCGGCGATGGATGACAGCAAACTGAGGCGGGGAAAACCGACCTGTCACTGTGTCTATGATGATGCAGTTGCTATTTTGGCCGGAGACGGTCTGCTAACCCTTGCTTTTGAAACAGTAGCCAAATATGGCAGCAGGGCGGGTTACGAAAAAAAAGCAATCGGGATTCTTGCAGAGCTTACCGATGCTGCCGGCGTTAACGGAATGATTGGCGGACAGACCCTGGATTTGGCCGCCGAGGGCAATAATTTGTCCCTGGACGAAATCGATAAAATATCCCTGATGAAAACGGGGGTGTTATTGAGAGCGGCGGTAGTGTGCGGCGGGATTGCCGCAGATGCTTCGGAATCTCAGCTTAAAGCGCTATCTGCTTTTGCCTTAAATATTGGCAGTGCTTTCCAGGTTGTAGACGACCTGCTTGATTATGAAAGCACCTCCGAGGAAATGGGTAAGCCTGCAGGCGCAGACCAGGTTCGTGCAAAGGCTACCTATCCGGCTGTGCTGGGTCTGGCCGGGGCCAGAAAAAGAGCGGAAGCTCTTTATGAACAGGCTTTAACCGCGTTGGATGATCTGGGCCGCCCGACAGAAATCTTAAGGGAGATAGCAAAGAAGCTGGTATACCGAACAAAATAAAGGGATATAGGAGGTTAGTATTATGACAATGGCAGATAAAAGCTGCAGCTATTTTTTGGATGTACTTGCATCAAAAGCGCCGGTTCCCGGTGGCGGTGGGGCAGCTGCGATGGGTGCAGCGGTTGGGATGGCCCTGTCAAATATGGTCGGCAATTTGACGGTAGGAAAAAAGAAGTTTGCCGATGTGGAAGAAGAGGTTAAAGATTTACTGGAGCAAGGGTATAAGATTATCGAGGAGTTGAAAGTGCTTGTCGATAAAGATGCAGAAGTCTTTGAACCGCTTTCTAAGGCTTACGGCTTGCCGAAGGAAACGGCAGAACAGGCTGCTCATAAAGCGAAAGTTATGGAAGAGTGCTCTAAAGAAGCATGTTCAGTGCCCCTCGAGATTATGCGTAAGTCCTACGCGGGGATAAAAATTCATGAAAGAATGGGACAGATCGGCACCAAGCTGGCAATTTCCGATGTCGGGTGCGGGGTCGCTTTTTTGAAAGCAGCCCTGGTCAGCGGCCAGCTAAATGTTTTGATCAACCTCGGAGCTATTAAAGATGACCAGTTTATTAAGGAAACTGTGGCTGAAATGGATCACCTCCTGGAAGAAGGAAGCAGGGTAGCCGACGATACCCTGAACAGCGTAATAGAAAAGTTTAAATAGGTTGGAACAGCCCTGCCGGTTATATATTAAATTAATTAGCAAGAGAAAGGGGTTTTGGCAAAATGACAACGGTTATTGACTGTGTAGCGATTGGCGATGAAATTATGAAGGAGATTGTGAAGGAAACTGAAGAGCTTAAGGCAAAGGGAATTACGCCCGGTATTGCCACTCTTCTTGTTGGCGATGACTTCGGTTCCAAGATGTACCGGGGCCAGGTTGAAAAATTCTGTGAAGAAGCAGGCTTTAATTATGTTAATGAAAATCCTCCCGCAGATGCAACCGAGGCCGATGTTATTGCTATCGTCGAAAAACTGAACGCGGATAAATCGGTGAGCGGAATTCTGCCGCTTCGCCCGTTTCCCGAGCAGATTTCGGATACTGTCGTGATAAATACTATCGACGTTAATAAAGATATTGACTGCTTCCATCCATTTAACATGGGCAAACTTGCACTCGGTGAGGCTACATTTCCCCCGGCTACCCCGGCTGCAGTGATCGAAATCCTGGAGCGTTATGCCCGTAATGAAGAAAAGGTTGATCCCAAAGATTTCTTTGAGGGAGCGGAAATAGTGGTAGTCGGTCACTCCAATATTGTCGGCAAGCCCGTGGCTTTTCTGGCTCTTAATCGTAATGCAACCACCAGTGTTACCCATGTATTTACCAGCATGAAAGGGAACCTGGAAAAACATACCACCGGGGCGGATATCCTTATTGTTGCTGCCGGGAAACCCGACCTGATCGGCCCTGAGCAGGTTAAGGATGGTGCAATTGTTATCGATGTCGGCATCAACAGGGTAAAAGTAGTAGATGATAAGGGAGAGCCTGTTCTTAACGAGAAAGGAAAGCAGAAAACTAAAACTGTTGGTGATGTTTCTTTCGATGCTGTTAAAGATAAGACGAAGGCTATTTCACCTGTGCCGAAAGGTGTCGGTTCAGTAACAAATCGTATGCTGATGAAAAATGCTTTAAGAGCCTGTAAAATTAACAACGGGCTGATCTAAAATGTTGATCTAAAATGTAATAAAGGAAGGCGCTGTTCGCTTGAGAACAGCGCCGTCTTATGCTATAATAGCTTGAGCAATGGCCATAAGTGGTGCAGTATTCTAGTTGGCGCCCCTCTCCGAAAACGGGCCTAAAAATCCGTTAAGGGCACATCGATGAAGTTCCTGGT
>SKZS01000098.1 GCA_007127255.1 Syntrophomonadaceae bacterium
CTGGGTGCTGTAGCTGCGATAAGCTGAGCGAATACTTAAGGTTATACCATCTTCTTCAGCCGCATGCCATAAACCTTTTAGCATTTCAAGAGATTCTGTTCTCAAATACATATCATAAGACGGGTTCATATATGAAGGAATCGGTTCCAGGTCAGAGGGCACATAATCACTTTTCAGCTTTGTTTCTTTAGTTACCAGGGCCAGCAAATAATCGCCATCCTTGATAACATCATATTCTTGCTCTTCCTCATCATCAAGTAAACTACCGTCAGGATCAGTTGAAACATCGTCTCCTATTTCATCTACCGGCTCCGTGGTCTCTTCCTCCTTAACATCATCAGGGTGAAGAGCATCCTCATCTACCAGGCCAGACCCTTCTTCATCGATTTCCTTTAAAATGTCATTGATCTCTTCATCCCGAGCTGTTTCTGCATCGTCACCTGTTTTTAGCGGTCCAATTAACAATAAACCTAATACTAATCCAACAGCTAATAATGATAGAAACAAAATCCACCGGGACAACCCTCTTTTATTCTTTTTTCCGCGCATTGTAAGATCTCCTAACTTTCGGCCACTATCAATAACAATAGAGGAAATTAGTACGATATGCAAGAGCGATAATTAACATTACGCCAACCATAATGTTTAGTTGTATAATGAGAATTTAATACCTAAAAGATCAGGCTTGTCGGGTATATATATTTTTCTAGGCAATTATTTCCTTCGCCTTATTAACTATATTCTCTACACATATTCCCCGTTTTTCTAAAACCAGATCGCCCGGCGCAGAGGCCCCGAAATCGTCCAGACCGATTATTGCTCCTTTTGATCCGGTAATGTCCTCCCATCCCATGGGCAGGGCCGCTTCAATAACTATTCGTTTCTCAGCCGCAGCAGGCAGCACTTCTTCACGATAATCTTCTTCCTGGGCCAGGAATAATTCACGGCTAATCATACTGACTACACGTACTGAATATCCTTCATCCTGCAGTTTTTCCTGTGCCTTAAGAGCAGGACTAACTTCCGAACCGCTGGCAATCAGAATTAAATCCAGTCCGGAGCTTTTTTCGGAACCGATCACATAACCACCTTTTAGGGCCCCTTTGCCGCTGCTTGACAGCTGGGGCAGCTTTTGACGTGACAAGATCAGCGCTGAAGGACCGCACCGACGCTGCAAAGCATGGAGCCAGGCGGCAGAGGTTTCGACTCCGTCAGCCGGCCTCAACACGTGCAGGTGGGGTATTGAGCGCAGGTTAGCCAGATGCTCAACCGGTTGGTGGGTCGGGCCGTCTTCTCCGACCGCAACACTATCATGAGTATAAACAAAAGTAACCGGCAGCTGCATCATCGATGCCAGCCTGACAGCAGGCTTCATGTAGTCAAAAAAGACCAGGAAAGTAGAGCCAAAGGGCCTCAGTCCGCCATGCAGGGAGAGGCCGGAAAGAATAGCACCCATGGCATGTTCACGGACACCAAAATTGATATTGCTGCCTGAAATATTATCAGCCTGAAAATCACCAAAGCCTTTTAAATATGTTTTAGTGGAAGCATTAAGATCAGCCGAGCCACCGATCATGTTAGGCAGGTGCTCCGCCAGCACCTGCATTACCTGGCCCGAAGCAGCCCTGGTTGCCAGTGGTTTATCTTCAAATTGCCACAAACGCGAATCTTCAACAAGTTCTTCGGGCACCTGCCCGGAAAACCAGCTGTCCCATTGTTCGGCCATTTCAAGATATTCCCTGCGGTAATCAGCAAAGAGGGCAGACCATTCTTCTTTTTTTGCTGTTAAAATTTCTCCAATCTTCGCAAAGTGCTCATTGACTTCAGGCGGCACATAAAAAGTCGGTTCTGCAGGCCAGCCCAGATTTTCCCTGGTTAAAGCAACTTCTTCCTTGCCCAGAGGCGCACCATGGGCATCTGCAGTACCCTGCTTGTTGGGCGACCCGTAACCAATCTTTGTTTTCACCATAAGCAAACTTGGCCTGTTCACTTCCTGCTTTGCCTCGGCAATTGCTTCGGTTAAAAGTTCAACCCGGTTACCCTCTTCCACTTTTAAAACCTGCCAGCCATAAGCTTCAAACCGTTTGCCAGTATCCTCGGTAAAAGCAAGGTCAGTGCTGCCATCGATAGTAATATCATTATCATCATACAGGCAGATCAACTTGGCCAGCTGAAGGTGACCGGCCAGGGAAGCTGCTTCAGAGGTAATTCCTTCCATCATGCAGCCGTCACCGGCATAAACATAGGTATGGTGATCGACCAGGGGATAACCCTCGCGGTTAAACTCAGCAGCAAGACGGCGCTCGGCGATAGCCATCCCCACAGCATTTGCAAAGCCCTGACCGAGGGGACCAGTGGTCGTCTCAACCCCTGGCGTATGTCCATATTCAGGGTGTCCCGGGGTTTTACTACCCCACTGACGAAAATTTTTTAGCTCTTCCATAGACAGACCATAGCCAAAAAGGTGCAGCAGCGCGTAGAGCAGCATCGAGCCGTGACCTGCCGAGAGCACAAAACGGTCACGATCCGGCCAGCCCGGATCCTCGGGACAGTGTTTGAGAAATCCTGACCAGAGTGTATAGGCCATAGCGGCTCCACCCATTGGTAAACCCGGATGCCCCGAATTAGCCTTCTCTACAGCATCGACCGCTAAAAACCGGATTGCATTAATCGCTTTTTCTTCAATAGCATTCACCTGCAGACAACTCCTTTGCTTAATTACCAACCACATTCATTTCTATCTCAAGCGCTACATAATTTATCGGCGTGGAACTTAAAGAGCCCTCCTGCTCTTTACCCAGGACGATTCTCTTTATTGCAACCTCAAAACCATACTCCTCCTCGACCAGTTCAACAGCAAATTCCTGGATGCCTTCCTCACCGGGCTCAGGCTTAAAGTCTTCTATCATGAACTCATAATTAATTTCGTGCGCCCAATCGCTGTCTTCAAAATACTCTACATCAAAGGTCAGGGTAACCCATTCTAGAGCGAAAACATCCGTTTCTTCAACAAGCCAGACCAGAAGTCCATCATAACTGTATTCTTCTGTAAACTCGACAATAAAACCCAACTCTGATTCAAAAAGATCGGGACCGGTTATAACTTCACCGCTCGATAAAGAAAGAAGCCCATGACTTAACCAGGGCCAGTAGTAGGTTGCGGGAGTCTCCGGTCTTTCTTTTGAAGGCACTTCATCAATAGGATCGTCATTCTCGACTTCTTCCAAATCAAAAGGTTCCTCATCTACCGGATCTGCAATAACTTCAGGCTCAACACCACAGCCGTAAATAAGGAATAAGAGGGCGAACAAAAAAACAAACACTACGATAAACCTGAACGTCGGCTTGTTTCTCATGGCATCTCAACTCCCTATTTGTCCTATTTAAAAACATTTATATAGTTCCTAAAGCTGTCAAAAAGCCTTCGGTTTTTATTCCTTTTCGACGTAATCATCTTATAACCTGCTCCGGATTTCCGGATCAGCAGGGTGTAAAGAATCACAAGTAAATTTTTCAAAAAAAGATCACTGCAGACTAAAGAGGCCATACGAGCATGATTAACGGAATGCCAACCAAAACTATAATTATTTCAAGGGGCAGACCCATACGCCAGTAATCACTGAATCTATAACCTCCCGGCCCCATGACCAGGGTATTCGATTGATGACCAATCGGGGTCAGAAAAGCACAGGATGCGCCGACTGCAACGCTCATTAAAAACGGATCAACTGATGCACCCATACCCCCGGCCACACTAATCGCAATGGGAGCCATCAGCACAGCAGCAGCAGCATTGTTAACCAGGTCGGAGAGAAACATCGTTCCAACCAGGACTACTGCAAGCGTAATATAGGGAGCAGCGTTTCCGGATATATCTATAATTCCAGAAGCAATAAGTTGTGCACCTCCGGTAGTTTCCAGGGCCTGGCTGACCGGGATCATCGCCCCGAGCAAAACAATTACCGGCCAATCTACACTGTCATATATTTCTCTTAAAGACAGAAATCCGGTTAAAACCATAATCAAGGCTGCTGCGGTAAAGGCAATCTGAATGGGCAAAACACCTGTTGCCGCTAAAGCCAGGGCTGCAGCGAAAATGACAACAGCTAAAGCAACCCTTGGCGGCTGCCCTACCCTTAAGCCCCGTTCAACCAGGGGCAGCAAACCAAGGGCAGGCAAAACTTCCTGCAGTATTTCAGCCGGACCCTGCAGAAGCAAAACATCCCCAACTCGAAAATGAATATTATCGGGGCTTGATCGCAAACGCCCTCCCTGCCTGGCCAGACCGATCAGGTTAACCCCGTAGCGAGAACGCAGGTTTAAAGTTTTTGCCGTGCGCCCCTCCATTACCGAATCCCTGGTAATGGTCGCTTCCATTATGATAATTTCATCTGAACTTAGAGCTTCTTCCCCTGTTTTATGGGATTCTTCCAATTTAAGACCGGTTGCATCAAGCAGCTCTTGTAAATCTTCAGCATTAGCCTTGATAATCAGGATATCGCCTTCCATAAAAGTTCTCTGCGGAGAAGGCGCAGGGTACTTTTGTCCATCACGCATATGGCCAACTACAGTAACATCGCCATCGGTTGCGTTCTCCAGGTCGCGTATTCGCTTACCGGTAAGGGTTGATTTTTTCGGTACATAAA